>WAOZ01000126.1 GCA_015520975.1 DHVE2 group archaeon
CGCGATGCCCATAAGATATGCCTCTGAATTGATACCCAGTTTTTTTGGCGAGGGCATCTCCTCATTATTGAGTATCGCTTTGAATACAAGCGCTTCGCAGTACTCCTGCAAAGCATTCTGCACAAAACCCGCATAGAATAAATCCGGATAATCTCTCAATAGCAGACTTCTGAGATGCCATACCTCTTCTTTCATCTCTCTCAGCAAATCTTCATAGCTCTCATTTCTATGCATTCTCATAATAGATTGCGCAGCAAGCCTTATAATCGCCCGAGAAGATTTAATGGCGAGCTCTCTAACAGATTCTTTATCGTTAAGTTCTTCCTCAATAACATCAGCTATTTCATTGAGATTCATAGATACCCTAATGCAGTATATGGTATTTATTTTTTAATCTCAAAGAGAACGCTGAAAATCATATAACCTTAACTTCTATCTCTTCTCCATCGCGATTGTAAGCTTTCCAGGATTCCACAGTGAATGGATATGCAACGATAATGTGAATATCCCCCGTTTTAGCAAACATATTCAAATCCGCACCAGAAGGGATGGGATACCCTGAAGGGTGGGAATGCACACTGCCCACAATGGTGAAATCGATGGGTTTCATAAAAAGTTGAAATAGCACGCTTCTATCCCCGCTCAATGTTCCTGGAAGCATGACTATCTCATAGATAATGTTGTGTTTTGCCCTTAAAAACGCTCCGAATTCATCGGGATATGCATCCTTGGATGCTTCAAGAATCAGCTGCAGAACATTTTTTCTTATTTTCCACATAAATAATTTCACCCCAAAATCCTCTCTCTCAATCGTTTCATAAACGATTCCTCGCGGAATCTTATGAACTCTGCATAATTTTCGGACTTGTCGATTTCTATCACATCCCGCTCACTGACCTCCACGTTGTACTGCCCATCAAGAACCAGAATATTTTCTTTACCGTCGGCAAGTTCTACCCTTATCTTCCCCGCCGGAAATACAAACGGTACTGGCTTACCTTTAAACGGAGCGATCGGTGTGATAACCACTCCATCAACATGCGGATAAAGTATTGGCCCACCAGCACTTAACGAGTAAGAGGTGGAACCCGTGGGAGTGGCGACTATTATCCCATCCGCTCTGAATTCGTATAAAAGTTCATTTTTATAATATATGCGATATGTTCGGAGCTTGGCTATCTCAGAAGTATGCACCACAACCTCATTTGTACAGTCGTAAAGACGTATGCCGTTAAGTTTCACCTTTAATCTCATTCTTTTTTCAACTCTGTAATGTCCGGTTTCTATATTTCTAATCGCTTTCCATAATTCATCGGGTTCTATTTCAGTCAAATAACCCAAAACACCCATATTTACTCCAAGTATTTTCCCTCGCGCGCGTTGCAGCGCAAGGAGTATTGTACCATCACCACCAAGCGTTATAAGAATATCAACATTCATCTCTTCGAGTGGCGTACCCTCAATGCCCAGCGCCTCACCGGTATTTTTTTCAACAACTGCACCCAATTTCTCATAAACCTCCCGTGCAAGTTTTAAACATTCCTCTCTCTCGGGATTCGCCACCACTCCGTAGATCATTCGAACACCTCCAGCACATGTTCGCCAGATACACAAATAACATTTTTCCTTTCTTTGAAATCAAGATTCATAGAGAGATTTGAGAATTCATCATCAAGAACCAGACCTCCCGCCTCTCTAACTATCAATGTCGATGCAGCAATATCCACTATGCGAAGCGCACCGCCGCTTTTGAAGATATACAAACAGCCATCGGCAATACCTTCAGCTACCATGATCATTTCCAGAGACGCCGAGCCAAACGAGCGTACTCTTCTAACTTTTCGGGCTATTTCAAACGCTCTCGGATGAGATTTTTTGCCGAGATATATGACAAACAGATTCCTTCTGTCTTTGACTCTTATGCGTGTCCCATTTTTGTACGCACCCTGTTCTTTTTCAGCCCAGTAATCTATTTTGCAGAGCACATTTCTGACGAAAGCATACTCAACATCATTCAAACCCCCGCGAGATAAGGCGAGAGATACTGAAAAAAACGGGATTCCATGCTCAGCATTGTATGACCCATCAAGTGGGTCCACTATGAGCGTGTACTCATCACCGTTATCAACAAAACCGCGCTCTTCCGTAAAAACATTCCATGACAATCCATAGGTGTCAAGCGCTTCAAACAAAGCATCTTCCGCAATCACATCGATTCGGGATGAGAGGTGCCCGTATGCCCCCTTACTCACTTTTTCAGCCGCGGCCGCACCGAGTTCCTCCAGCGATTCGATAATACGCGAGGATGTATGCGTTGCGAGTTTTCTCAGATATGTCGTAATTTCGTGCATCCATAGGAGTATGCTTTTCAAACTATTTGGTTTTTTTCAAAGACAGGAGAAAGTTTTTGTATTGGAAAATAATCCTCCAGTGAAGCCACCGTAGCTCAGTCGGTGGAGCGCCACCTTGGTAAGGTGGAGGTCGCGGGTTCGATTCCCGCCGGTGGCTCTGAATGTTCAAATCTAAAAAGGAAAAAGAGGCAATCGATAATTACAGGAGGCATGCCTCCGTGGCTCTGGAGTCTATAGAACTTTTTATAAAGCAGGTTTATGCATTCATAAACGAAGACTGGGAGGAAGTTGCCAAATTAGAAGGGGAAATCTACGAAAAAGAAAGGGAGGGGGATCAATACAGAAGAAAAAACGAATACTTGTTCTCTCAAGGGTTATATTTTCCTGCAGAGCGTATGATCTTCATAAATCTTTCAGAACAGATCGATAAGGTCATAGATCGCATTCAGCAGGTAAGCAGAATAATCGCTCTTCGAAAGCCATCAAGTGAAGCAATTCAGTTCCTTAAAGACAGCTGCATAAAAGAGTACTTAGATGTGACACGCAAAAGCGTGAAAACTCTCTGCGAATCTGCCATAGCGCTTTTAGATGACCCGCATAAGGCTGTGAAAAAGGCCCATGAGGTGGAAAAATACGAAAGTCGTGCCGATGAGCTCAAACTTGAACTTCTGCGAAAACTTTACAGTGAGGAGCGGAAAATAGATATCTTGTCCATTTTACAGCTGGAGAAGCTTATTCTCTGGATAGATGCCATAAGTGACAAAGCAGAGGACGCTTCGGATGTGATTGTTCTCATAACAGCAAAATTGCATCCATAATAATATACGCCATCACGAAGGATAAAAGAGGTGCGAATATCCAAGAAAGTGCAAGATTCTTGACCGTGGTTTTATTTATCTCGTGATAACCTTTCACGAAACCAGTACCGATGACACCACCTATAACAGCCTGCGTCATAGAAACGGGTAAATGCAACTGTGTGAAGATTTCAACTATGACCGCACCGGCAAACAGTGATGCAAATGCTCGCGGTGGATCCAGTATTGTTATCTTTTTGCCAACGGTATTAACCGTTCTTTTACCCAATAGTATGGTTCCTGCAAACGCTGACAGTCCTGTCATAAGGTATATGTAATACTCCGAACCGGTTAAAGAAGCTATAAGTCCGATAGTGTTGGCGCCCAGTGTGTACGCGATAAATGCAGCACCTATATAAAGAGATACCGCATAAAACCTGCTTAAAGCAAAAATATGCAATCTATCTGCGATCACATAAACGGTGAGATAAATGACATAAGCTAGGGCTATACCTGAGATGAATGTAGCAAACCACGAAATTGCGATAAAGACGAGAAATGTAACATTTATGAAAATTCCAGAGAAAATTGCAACACCAACAATAGCCCCGATCATTATCTGTGATGCGGATAGAGGCATAGAAAGTGCTGTGAAAATAAACAGAAGAATAAGTGTAGTTATCAAAACAACAAGCGATAGTGTCAGAGAGAGTGTGGTGGCAACTACACCTCCACCTATGGCCCCAGACATTTTCCAGCCCTCAAGCACCGCACCCAGCATCACAAAAAAACCAGATAATAGTGCTGCTTTAGTATAACCAGTAATCTCGGAGCCATAAAGAGCACCAACACTATTGGCCGAATTGTTGGCGCCTATGACGAAGCTCACGATTCCTGCCAAAACCACATATGCCAGCGCAAGCATTCCAAAGAAGAAAGATACGGCAATATATCAAATTTATGAACGCTTTTCAAAAAACATAACATATTCATGTTTGAATATGTAATATCCGTGTTTAAGCGCGCGATAACGCCATAACGCGTACTGCCCTCGTTTGCCCCTGTTCTCTGC
>WAOZ01000127.1 GCA_015520975.1 DHVE2 group archaeon
GCTAATTTAGTTGCCGTGTAGATTGTAGTAGGCCCATCTGCACCGCCGATTATGCCTATCGCGGCTGCCTGATTGAGGTTGAAACCCAGCACAAGCGCCGAGAGCATTGCGCAGTAAATACCAATCTGCGCTGCTGCACCGAGCAAAAATGTTTTTGGATCCGCCAGGAGCGGCTCAAAATCGGTCATTGCCCCGATTCCCAAAAATATCAGAAGTGGAATGGCTTCCGTTCTGATGAGATAATTGTACACAAGATAGAGAAAACCCCGCGGAGCATCGGTTATGCCGCTCAGCGGTAGATTCACAATTATGGCACTGAACCCGATGGGCACGAGCAATAAAGGCTCCATCTTATACTTAACACCCAGGATAATGAAAAGCGCACCTATACCTATCATCACGATTTCCTTCCAGCCTATAGCGAACAGCCCCATCAGGCCAGTTAGCACATCAAACATACAATCACCCTATCACTATCAATGGATCGCCGCGATTAACAGTATCACCCACATTAACTTTTATTTCCTTAACGGTGCCGTCTTTGGGCGCCACAATCTCATTCTCCATTTTCATCGCTTCAAGGATCATAAGAACCTGTCCTTTTTTAACCTGCTCACCCACAGAAACTTTTATATCCAGTATCTTCCCGGGCATAGGCGCAGAAACCGCACCTTCCACATTCTGAGATGCTGATGCGCTCTGCGAGATCTGGGGTGCTGATGCTGGTTGCACAGCAGGCTGCGAAACCGGTACTGGCACTGGCGCCTGAGCTGCCTGCGTCTGATTCACATTTTCTCCGAGTTCCTCCACCTCAACAACATATTCTTTGCTGTTGATCACAACTTTGAATTTTTTTCTCATTTCAATCGCCTCCTTAATATGGCCAGACGCCCGTAATATTTCCAGGGCGATTTTTTCACACTAATTATTCTGAACTTTCTTCCTTCCATATACGCACTTATCGCCGCAGTTATGACCGCGATTTCCTCCTCGCTGACGGTTTCTTTCTTGATCTTCTGTGGCTTGGAAATAACAGCTTGCTTCTCCTGTTTTTTCGCGGCAGTTTGGGATTCTTCCTTCGAGATGATTTTCGTGTTCAGATACATAACCGCTGCAAGTATTGAAAGCACGAAAAACACCATAGTTATACCCATCCCGGATAGAAGCAAACCTTCCGAAAAACCGCTTTTAGGTACTATCACCGACAGTTTTTCAATCGTGAATGTGGAGTTTCCTCCGTAAGAGTACAGCATAATTCTGAACTCCTCACCCTTGATATGGTCTTTGTTCGCATGAAACTCCGCAACCACCGAACTTGCAATGCTCTCAAATTGCTTGTTGTACACCACTTCGTCTCCAACGATTATCTTTATACCTGCAAACACGGTGTATGGTGAGAGGTTATATGTCAAATTCAGGAGTATTATATCCCCCGGCGCAAGGGCTTCAACAAGCGCGGTTGTCAGATACCCGGTGCCATTGGTAAGCACGATATCCGCGGATTCGTTGTGCGCAGTGAAGTGGCCATACTCACCGGCATAAGAGAAATTCCAGTTTGAATAATCGGATGGTATCTGAGCACATACGGTTCCAGCAAAGAAAATTAGCAGAAGAACGGTGATTGCTGTTTGTTTCAGAGGCATACCCTGCACCTCACAGTGGTATGTTTCCGTGTTTTTTCATAGGTCTCTCCTCTTTCTTATTCTCCAGCATTTCGAGCGCTTGAATGAGTTTTACTCTGGTTTCGTGGGGGTATATCACATCATCCACATAGAGCCTTGCCGCGGCAACATACGGGTTGGCAAATCTATCTCTGTATTCTTTTATCAGTTCAAGTCTTCTTTTATTCGGATCCTCTGCTTCTTTAAGCTCCTTTCTGAAAACTATATTAACCGCGCCTTCCGGACCCATAACCGCTATCTCAGCCGTGGGCCACGCATACACCACATCCGCACGGAGATGCTTTGAACCCATTGCAATATAAGCACCGCCATACGCTTTTCTCATGATGACCGTTAATTTTGGTACGGTTGCTTCGCTGTACGCATAAAGCAGCTTTGCACCATGTCGGATTATACCGCCGTGCTCCTGAGAAACACCCGGCAGATATCCCGGCACATCCACGAAAGTCACAATCGGTATGTTAAATGAATCACAGAACCTTACGAATCGAGCAACCTTATCGCTGGCGTTTATATCGAGCACACCTGCGAGATGGTTGGGCTGGTTCGCCACTATACCGACACTTTTCCCGTTCAATCTTGCGAATCCGATGACTATATTGGAGGCGTAATATGGCTGTATTTCAAGAAATGTGCCCTTATCCATAACAAGGTTTATGACATCACGGACATCATAACTCTTCTTGGGATCTTCGGGGATTATCTCATCGAGCTCGTAAGGCATTCTGTCAGGCGCATCGCCGGTGCTCATCTCTGGCGGATCTTCCATATTGTTAGAGGGGATATAACTCAGCAGAATCTTTACGAGTTCAAGTGCTGCTTCATCTGATGCGGCAATGAAATGCGCATTACCACTTTTCTGATTGTGCACAAGAGCTCCTCCGAGAGTCTCAAAGTCCACATCCTCTCCTGTCACCGCCTTAATAACCTGTGGCCCGGTGATGAACATATGCGATTTTTTATCCACCATAATAGTGAAATCCATTATTGCCGGAGAGTACACAGCCCCACCAGCGCACGGCCCCATTATAACCGCAATCTGCGGAATAACACCGCTCGCGATAGTATTTCTGAAGAAAATCTCGCCATAACCTTTTAAAGCGTCCACACCTTCCTGAATACGCGCTCCACCAGAATCGTTTAAGCCAATCACCGGCGCACCGACTTCCATGGCCATATCCATGATTCTGCATATTTTGGCAGCGTGCATTTCACCAAGAGAACCGCCAAGCACTGTGAAATCCTGCGCATATACGAACACAAGCCGGCCGTTTATTGTACCGTAACCGGTAACCACACCGTCTCCCGGAAAACGTTTCTTATCCATACCGAAATCGGTGGCTCGCGATTCTGCGAACATGCCTATTTCCACAAAGCTGCCCGGGTCGAGCAATTTTTCAATGCGCTCTCTGGCAGTGAGTTTTCCTTTCTCGTGCTGTTTCTTTATTCGTTCTTCACCTCCACCCGCAAGGGCCTTCTCCCTTTTTTCCCTGAGCATAGGAACCATCCCGTTGAGGGGTTATTGCTATGGATTATATTATAGTTGGTGCTCGGTACTCGCCGAACACATCTTTGAGCGCCTGCACGATCTCGCCCAGCGTTGCATAGTGCTTAACTGCGTTGTATATATGCGGCACGAGATTTGTTTCGTTGCTCTCGTCCTTCTCCGCCATCTTTCTTATCATATCCAGTGCTTCCTCTACCTTGGAATTGTCACGATTGCTCTTAATTCTTTGAAGTCTCTCAATCTGTCTGCGCGCAACCTCTTCGCTGACTTTCATTATCTCTATGTTGATCTCCTCGGATTCGTCCACAAATTTGTTCACACCCACGACAACTCTCTCTCCACTTTCAATATCCATCTGAATCTTGTATGCGGAATCGGCGATTTCCTTCTGTATGTAGCCCACTTCTATGGCCTGAGTCATACCTCCTTTTCTCTCAATCTCGTCCAGATATTTCCATACCTCTTCCTCTATCGTATCAGTTAGCCATTCAACATAGTATGACCCACCCATCGGGTCAATGGTATCCGTCACGCCGCTTTCATAAGCGATGATCTGCTGCGTTCTGAGCGCAATCTCCACGCTTTTCTCGGTTGGAAGCGCAAGCGCTTCATCGTACGAATTAGTGTGCAGGCTCTGTGTACCTCCGAGAACGGCGGCAAGTGCCTGAATGGTGACGCGAATTATATTATTGAGCGGCTGCTGTGCTGTCAGAGTGGATCCACCGGTCTGTGTGTGAAATCTCAGCATCCAGGATTTGGGATTCTTTGCACCAAATCTCTCTTTCATAACCTTCGCCCACACGCGTCTAGCGGCCCTGAACTTTGCAATCTCCTCGAAAAAGTTATTGTGCGCGGCGAAGAAGAAAGATAAACGAGGTGCGAATTTATCCACATCCACGCCTCTTTTGGTCACCCAGTTCACATACTCCATTCCGTCCGCAATTGTGAATGCAACCTCCTGAACAGCTGTGCTTCCTGCTTCCCGAATATGATAGCCACTTATTGAAATGGGGTTCCACTTGGGCATATTTTCCGCACAGTAAACTATCACATCCGCAACCAGTCTCATACTCGGCTGAGGCGGAAATATATATGTGCCTCTCGCGATGTATTCTTTCAAAATATCGTTCTGAACAGTGCCACGAAGGATTTTGGGATCTGCGCCCTGCTCCTCGCCGATGAGCTGATACATTGTTAGAAGTATGGCCGCCGTGGAATTTATCGTCATGGAGGTGCTGATTTTCGCCAGCGGGATACCGTCGAACAGAATTCGCATATCCTCTATGGTATCAACGGCCACCCCTACCTTGCCCACCTCACCCAGCGCCATGGGATCATCTGAATCGTAGCCCACCTGCGTGGGTAAATCGAACGCCACGCTCAGCCCCATCTGTCCCTGCGACAGAAGGAACTTATAGCGTTTGTTCGTTTCTTCCGCCGTGCCGAAACCGGCGTACTGTCTCATAGTCCAGAGCCTTCCGCGGTACATAGTGGGATACACACCGCGCGTGTATGGAAACTGTCCGGGAAAGCCCAGTTTGTCCAGATAATCCCAGTCCGCAAGATGCTCGGGAGTGTAAAGCCGTTCAATTTTCGGACCGAAATCCAGTTTGAAATCTTTCCTTTCAGGCGCTTTTTCAAGGAATTTTTTCAGTATACCGCTCTCCCATTTCTCGCGCTCCTCGATTATTTTTTTCAGGTCCATGCTCACCCCTCCACAAGCTCAAGGAGCACCTTTGCGCTCTTGGGATGCACAAATGCGATTTTTTTACCGCCAGCACCTTTTCTGGGTTTCTCATCTATGAGCCTGTAACCCAGAGATTTCAGTCTCTGCAGTTCCTGTTCTATGTTATCCACATTCACCGCCAGATGATGCAGGCCTTCACCTCTCTTTTCAAGGAATTTCGATATAGGGCTGTCATCCGCTATGGGTTCAAGCAGTTCTATTCTGCTCTCGCCGATGTGGAGTATTGCAACCTTCACCTTCTGCTCTTCGACCACTTCATATTCTATTTTGAATCCAAAATTTTTCCAGATTTTTACGCCGTCTTCCAGATTCTTAACCGCTATGGCCACATGATCTATTTTTTTAATCATTTGCACAGCACCTCCTTTGTGAGTTTCTCATATATTTTTTCAAGAGCCGTATAATAATCAATCTCCTCATTCGCAACCTTCTCAGCGTAATTTTCAATATCCTTGCTTCTCTCAAGATATTCAAGCGTTTTCTCTTCGATGTAATCAAGAACCATAGATTTGAGAAGACCTTTCATCTTACTTATTTTTCTGGGCATCGGGATCTCAACATATTTTTCTATGAGATCCACCAGTGGCACAACGGTGGCTCTGTTGTATGCGACAGTCTTAACCACTGGCACATTATTCTCGTTAACTGTGGATTTAAGATATCCTTCTGTCAGATCCGCACCGGGCAAATCAGCCTTGTTTATCACAAATATGTCTGCAACCTCCATTATTCCGGCCTTCATCATTTGAATATCGTCGCCCATATTTGGCATAAGAACAAGAATTGTGGTGTGGCAGATATGTGACACATCCACTGCAATCTGCCCGGTGCCAACAGTCTCCACGATTATGTAATCCATTCCGAAAGCATCCATCAGCTTTATAACATCTTTAACTATCCTTGAAAGTCCCGAGGGGTCTCCGAGCGTGCTCAAGCTTCTTATGAAAACATTTGGATTGGTCGCGTGCCTCTGCATTCTTATTCTATCGCCGAGCAACGAGCCGCCCGTGTAAGGCGAGCGCGGATCTACCAGTATCACTCCTACTTTTTTCCCTCTTGAAAGAAGTATGCCGATTATCTGGTCTATTAGCGTGCTCTTACCCACACCGGGTGGGCCCGTGAAACACACTATCCTCGCTTTACCGCAGCATTTGTGAATTCTCTTTATGATTTCCTTTCTGAAATCGCGATCCTTCTCCAGAAGCGTTATCGCTCGAGACAAAGCGGTGCGGTTTCCTGCCTTGATTTTTTCAAGTATTTCCTCCATTATCTTCACCTTCACCAAGAAGTTTGCGAACCTTTTCAACTATGAGTTTCAGAGAGCTTCCCGGCCCGAACACTTCCGCGATGCCCATTTTTTTCAGCACGGGCACATCATCGGGAGGAATGGTGCCACCGCAGAAAACAGGGATATTCAGATTGTATTCTTTCAGAAGCTCCATAACCCGTTTGAATAGAGGAATGTGAGCACCGGATAAACAGCTCAGCCCGATGAGGTCAACATCTTCCTGCAACGCAGTTTCCACAACCTGTTCGGGGCTCTGCCGTATGCCTGTGTAAATAACCTCGTATCCTGCATCCTTCAGGGCACGCGCCACCACCTTCGCGCCCCTGTCGTGGCCATCAAGGCCCACCTTGGCTATGAGGATTCTTTTTTTCATCAATGCGCCATATTTCGACATCGAATTTAATTTTTTCGTGATTGAAATCACGGATTTCCTTAGTGTAAAACGCTCTTGACAGAATTAAATTTAATTTTGACGATTCAATAAGAACAAAGAGTATATATGAGCGTTTCATACCCGCAAGTATGGATTTTATCGTGCTTCATGGCGGGCTCTCGAAGAGAGAGGAACTCCAAAAACATGTGGAGAAATACGCAGAACTTGCTTTTGAAGAACCAACTGCACTCGATGCCGTGGTTAAAGCCGTGGTTTTTATGGAAGACGACCCGCTGTATAACGCAGGTACAGGCTCGAATATCAGGGTCGATGGAAGCATTCAGATGGACGCAGCGGTTATGGTTCCCGGTGATTTCGGCGCGGTGATCAATATAGAAAATGTGAAAAACCCGGTGCTGGTGGCTCTTGATGTTATGAAAAAGAGTCCGCATATGATTCTTGCCGGTGATGGAGCGATAGAGTTCGCAAGAAAACTCGGACATGCCCCGCACAATCCCATAACCGCCGCCGCTGTAGAAAAAAGAAAACGAACACTGGAAAGGCTCAGAAGCGGTGAGCTGCCTGAATACTATAATCCAAGTTTTTTCAAGGAGTTTCTCGGAGATACCGTCGGCGCTGTGGCATATATTAATGGCGAGTTTGCCGCTGCCGTATCCACGGGTGGCACCAGTTTAACGCTCAGAGGAAGAGTTGGTGATTCGCCGATACCGGGTTCGGGGATATACTGCGGAGATAAGGGCGCTGTCGTTGCGACAGGCATTGGTGAGGAGATTATGCGTCGAACGCTTGCGTACAGAATATACTCGCAAATCGGAGACAGACCGCTGGAAGAAATCTGCAGAGAAGAAATCGAGAGATTCGGAGACATACCTGTAGGCGTAATCGCGGTATCAGAAAACGAGGCTGCTGCGGTTTCGAATATGATTATGCCTCATCATATCGTACGCAGATAGATGCGGAATAGGAATTATATATCACAATTTCCATACCCTTTCCCGTGAAATACATATTCTTTGCCACCAGGGAGGTCTGGCCAGCGTTCAACTCGATTTATGCGTACATAAAGCTAAAGGGTAAGTATCCATCAAAATTCGTGGCTTTATACACCGATGAGAATGTTATGCGTGCCGTTGAAAAAAAGCTTGAAGTGATTTACCGCACACTCGGAAGGGAGTTCTCGCTCACAAAATTAAGGGTTTCTGAGGACTACGAAACCGTGATGAGCACACTGCAGGACATCATTGCGGAAGGGGATATCGTGGATATCACAGGAGCCAGAAAGGGTATGATACTTGGACTGCTCGGAATAAAAAATGTTAAGGTGGTGTATCTAAGGCTCGATGATATGCGTTTTGCAAACAAGCCGTTTATGATGCGTCCATTATCGATCCAGAGTCTCTCGGAGGTGGAACTGTGAAAATATCCAAAGATGAGATTTTCGTGCTTCTCAACGAATACGCGCTTCGCAACGAGATAGAAATAAATGTGGAATATCCACCTCTTGAGCTGAATCTATTCACCTTGAACATCGCGAATTTTCGAATAACAGACATTGTTTCTCCGAAAGATTTTGATCTCGTTAGAAAAAAGCGCATCCAATCGGAGTTCCTTCGCAGAGACCTGCCCACACACCGCGATCTTCTGGATGTGTTCTTATCCTCCGCCATACTGAAATTCGAAAATGAGGAGGAGATCGAGAAAAATTTCAAACTTTTAAAGGAGTCAATAAGGGACAGAACCATGTATGTGAAACCCTTTTTCATAGGCATTGACACGAATATAGCGTATTACCGCATAATCTCCAGAAGACTCAACAGCCAGTTCAGATATGTGATAAGCGACATAGTTGTGGACGAAATTGACGCGCGAATACACACAAAATACAGTGGCAGAATGCTCAGAGAGTTTTCAAAATTGCCGTACTCAAAGATTCTTATGGAATTCGCAAATGCAAGCGTTAAGGATGCACGAAAAGCCAAAAACGCGATGACCGAGATAGATTACATGACCAATAAACTGGACGCGTTCAGAACCGGAACGAAAACATCCACGCAGGACAAAGAGGTCAGAGACAGAGAAATCGCACGGGATTACAGGAGGTTTTCGAAGGAGATAAATGCTGAGGTGATACTTCTCACCGCAGACAAAGATATGGTTTTCCACGCCAGTGCCGAAGAGATAAGCTCAATATATTTCAAACTGCCCCACGAATTGTATGTGGATAAGGTCAATGTTGCCAGCATACCGTATCTTTTTTACGATCTCGTGCTTATTTTCGGAATTGTGAAGATAAACAACACCATACTGCTCGGAGAGTGGCGCGGAAAGGATGTGGATGATTACTTTGGAGAAAATATAAAAATTTACAACACCGATACCGCCACAGCAAAGGATCTCGCAATATGCCGGGGTGTGCTCGATGAATCACCGTGAAATGAGGGCCAGATTGCTCGCATCCAGAGGGAGATTCGTATTTTTTCCAGACGATGTGGAAATAGATAAGCTCGTGAGCACCAGAGCCTTCACTCATCTGGTCGTGGATGAGGATATCGTGCTGTATGCCCATCCTGTGATGGAAGAGCAGTTAGAATCCGAACTTGAAGAGAACTATGATGTTATTTACGAGGAGCCTATGTTTAAAGGTAAATATTTTGTGAGCCCTGCGGCAAAAATTGGAAACATATCTTTTGAATACGAATCCGGGCTGGAGATACTGAAATATGTGTTCAGAAAACCTTTTGAAGAGGAGATAAAATATCTCGTCAAACTTGGGGAAATAATCCAGCGTGCCATGAGCTCTTTCTTTGAATCATTGAGCATCGGTATTACAGAGCGTGAGGCAAAATCGTTGATTGACTCTGCACTTTTAAAATACGGTGCCGATGGATTCTGCTACGAAACCTGCGTTGCATCGGGGAACAGAACTAAGTATCCCTCACCCTACGCCACCGAGAAAAAGATAAAGAAAGGAGAAATAATATACATCGATGCTTGCCCTGTATACAGAGGATATTCGCTTCAATTTTCCCGCGTTATTTTTTCAGAAGAGCGAAAAGAGTGGATGAATGCTGTGCGGAGAGTAAATGCGATGTATGCTCGATTATCATCTCTAATCAAACCAGGCACGGAATTTAATTTTGTTGACAGATACATAAGAGCGAATACAGATGATGTACCGCACTACACAATTATACCTGCAGGAGGATTTTACCAGCCGTTCGCTCCCGGTGCAGGATTGTTTGAAGAAAACATGGTGTTCACCGTGGTACCCACAATCAATGTTTCCGATGGCGTAATAAGGGTGAAGAGAAATATGATTGTTAAAAAGCGCTCTTCGGAATTTTTTGACTGATTTCTTTTCTTATTATTTTCTTTTTCCAGTCTCCTTTGAAATAAAGTATTCCGGCGATTCCTGCAGATATCATATTGGATATTGCCATTGCGAACCATATCCCATCAGCGCCGTAACCCAGAGATATTGCCATAATATATGCCAGCGGAATTCGTATCAGCCATAATCTGGACATAGCGAGAATCATCCCCTGAAATGTGTGTCCAGAACCGTTTAGAAGTGAGGAAACGCTTCTGAATATGCCGAAATAAGGGATACCTATCAGCACCACTGCCAGAAAATTCTTTGCACCGTCTATAACATCCGGGTTGTTCGGTATGAAAAAGCGCACTATCGGGTCGCGGAAAAAGTAAATTATTCCAGAGGATACAAGCAGAAGATAGAACATAAACAGAATACCCGTGCAGGCAACTTTTTTCGCTCTTTTCACATTGTCCGCGCCAAGTGCCTGCCCGAGCATTATGGACATCGATGATGCAAGCCCGTTTACAATCACGAACATTATATTTACGATCCGGTCTCCAACGCCGTACGATGCAACCACAAGTTCCTGATCTGGAAGTTTTGCTATTATAACAAGCATTACAACAAAGCCAAACGCGGCAGTGCTTATGCCTATCGCGGAAGGTACACCAACCTTAATGATGAACTTTGCACTCTCCCACTTTATTTTCAGATCTTTTAGTTTGGGTTTGAGGCGCAGTTTCCCTCCGAACAAAAGGTATAACAGCCATGCAGCAGCTATGGACCTTGCTATAACCGTAGCCACCGCCGCACCTATCACGCCCATAGATGGTATTCCGAAGTATCCGAATATCATTATCGGATCAAGCACGATGTTGATACCCACGGATACACCGTTTATTATGAGAGGAGTTACCGTATCGCCCTCCGCGGATACTATTGCACCCCCGCCCTGTGATATGAACATAAAGGGCAGGCCGAGGAATATCACAGATGCGTAGAGTGATGCGACTCTGAGCAAATCATCGCGTGCACCCATAAGCGCGAATATCTGATACGAAAAGATTGAGCCTACTACGGCTGTTATTGAGGATATGAGAACGACCAGAGCTATTATCTGCGCTGCATAGTGGTTTGCTTTATCCCGCATCCCTGCACCTATGTACTGGGAGATTATGGGTATGCCACCCCTACCGAGCCCGGCTGCAAACGCTATAAAAAAGAAAATAAGTGGTCCTGTGAAATTTATCGCGGCTACGGCTGTTTTTGCCTCCGCCGAAGGTAAGCGTCCCAGCCACAGCATATCTGCAAGGTTGTACATGGTTTGAAGCAGAGAAGCAAGCATCATTGGCCAGCCCAGCAAGAACATGGTCTTAACTACACTACCCGTGAGTATTCTATCCCGATCAAGCCTGATTCTATCAAAACTGGGACGCATTAAGTGGGCGTAGGGATTTTAATTATTTAAATTTTGCACAGAGATGCAATCGTGCTTCATCGCATAATCACATTAACTTTCCTGCCGCATTTTTTGCAGCGCCCATCCTTTCCGAGATTTACAAGCCTTGTGGAATAGTATCTTCTGTCAATAAGCAACGCTCCGCAGAATGGGCAGTAAGTACTTTCGTACTTCGGATCCCATGTGTTGCCAAGATACACAAATTCCAAACCAGCATCCTTTGCAATTTTGTAGGCTTTAACCAGCGTTTTTACGGGTGTGGGTGGCATATTCTGCATCTTGTACATCGGGAAGAAGCGGGAGAAATGAACGGGTATATCCACGGATATATGCGCAACCCATTCCGCGAATTTTCTCAACTCCTCGTCCGAGTCGTTTTTTGTGGGTATTATCAGATATGTGAGCTCTATATGAATGCCAAGCGAGTGCGCAAGTTCCACAGTTTTCAAAACCGGTTCCAGCCTTGCACCAGAAATTTTTCTGTAAAAGTCATCGCTGAATGCTTTCACATCGATGTTCATGGCATCAAGATATGGAGCAAGTTCTCTAAGAGGCTCTTCGTTGATGTATCCATTTGTCACATAAACCACATATTTCCCGTGCTTTTTCACGAGTTTGCTTGAATCCACAGTGAATTCGTGCCATATCGTGGGTTCGTTGTAAGTCCAGGCAATGCCGTCGTAGTCCATGGCGAGTCTTTCCACAGTTTCGGGTGTTATCTCTCTCAAAAACGGAAACTCTTCAGGCTTGAGCTGACTTATCTCCCAGTTCTGGCAATGGAGACAGCGCATATTGCACCCCACGCTTCCGAACGAAAGAACAGTTGATCCCGGATAAAAGTGGAACAGGGGCTTTTTCTCAATGGGGTCCGGTGCTATGGAAGACACGCTTCCATAAATTTGCGTGTAGAGCTTACCATCAATGTTTTTCCGAACCCCGCATACTCCCATCTGCCCCTCCGAAATGATGCATCTGTGGGGGCACAGGGTGCATCGTACCTTTTTATCATCTAATTTTTCCCAGTATTTCGCCAAAGTGTTCATAGCCCTCACCTGTTTCTATTCTTTTATCACCGAGCCATACACCGCTTTTCTCACCCACCATGCCAATCTCTTTTCCCACGATACCTATGTTGGATGTGTACAAAAGTTCATACTCTCCACCGAATTCAAGAATGAGATACTCCAGCGGGATATTGTAATCCTCATGAACTTCATAGGCAAGCGGAGAAACCGGTATCTCTTCAAAATCTATGTGGAACGGCACACCGTTGATTTTTTCCATCTGCTTCAAAGATGCGCTCAAACCATCGGAGAGATCCATACCTGCCGTGGCTATGCCTCCTATCTTACGCCCCTCATAAATGCGCGGAGTCACATCGAGCAGGTATTCCACACCCTCCGGATGGCCATTTTTCCAGAGTATGTAGCCCGCTGCCTGCTTGCCAACAGGTCCTGTGATGAATATTGCGTTTCCTTTGGCTGCACCTTTTCTTCTTATTATTCGCCCCTTCTCAACCTCTCCAACCGCAAATCCGCACAGACCCGCGGCCCGTGACTCTTTAAAATCGCCGCCGAGGTAGGATACTTCGTATTTTGATATGGTTTCGTGCATACCTTTGACCAGTTGCTCAACAAAATCCATCTCCGTATCACGGCTGAAAAACATTGCCGCCATAAAAGCTTTGGGAACGCCACCCATCGCCGCTATATCGCTCAGATTTATCGACGCGAAGAATTTTCCGATTAAATAAGCGTCCCAGTCAAATTTGAAGTGTGTGGATTCGCCGATATAATCCGTCGTTAAAAGCAGATACTCTTCTTCGTTTTTTTCTATAACTGAGCAGTCATCATAATCCTGTTTCTCCCCAAGCACGGCCCATATTCTGTCGATTATTGCTCTCTCACCCAAGGATCTCAGGTTCATTTCAATTGTGATATGCACTACTCATTAATATGTGTTCCTCATATTCCCAGATACCACATTTTCCACCGCAATAGAGGAATAATTTTTTATATCACCCCAACTTCCAATTTCCCGTGTTTAATCTTCTCCACCCGGATATTCAAAGCGCTCTTGAAAAAATGGGTATAACAGAACCAACCCAGCCCCAGCGCAGGGTAATACCCCTCATTTTGAAGGGAAAGAATGTTCTTCTAATATCTCCCACCGGAAGCGGTAAAACCGAGGCGGCTATGCTTCCAATTTTTGATCAAATAATAAAAACCCACCCTCCGCAGATTTCGTGCATTTACATCACACCTTTGAGAGCCCTTAACAGGGACATGCTGAAACGCCTGAAGGAATTTGGAAAATACCTCAATATAAAAATCGCCGTCAGACACGGGGATACGCCACAGCACGAACGCCGTAAGCTCTCCCTGAATCCGCCGGATATGCTCATAACCACCCCGGAAACTTTTCAGATCATGTTTCTGGGTTCGAGGCTTCGCAGAGCTCTGGAAAATGTCCAATACATAGTGATTGATGAAGTTCACGAACTGGCGAGTGACGAACGCGGTGCGCAGCTATCCGTCGCACTTGAGCGCCTTCGGGAGAAGACATCGTTTAAGATAATAGGGCTTTCGGCCACCGTGGGTAATGCACAGGAAATTGCGAAGTTTCTCAGCCCCAGCGAACCCATAGAAATCGTGGAAATTTCCCTTTTCAAGAAGATAGATATAAGCGTTCGCGCACCCTCACAAAAATATCCTGTAGATGCGGAGAAGATGGGCTGCGATGTTGAATATGCGTCCACACTGATAGAAATGTGGAACGAAATAAAAAAACATCGCGCCGCACTGGTCTTCGTGAATACGCGCTGCACGGCAGAGGACATCGGAATGAGATTCCATCTCCTGGATCCCGATTTACCCGTGGAGGTGCATCATGGCTCGCTGAGCAGAAATGTGAGAATTGAGGCGGAGGAGAAATTCAAAGCAGGTAAACTGAAAGCTCTGATATGTACTTCTTCCCTGGAACTGGGAATAGATGTGGGCATAGTTGATCTCGTATTACAGTACAACTCTCCGCGTCAGGTTACCAAACTGCTTCAGCGCGTTGGCCGTGCTGGACACACAATCAAGGATGTATCAAAGGGCATAGTCTTCGCTCATACCCCCGTTGAGCTCTGGGAAGCGTGCAGTATAGCCACTCTGGCAAAAGCGGGTAAGGTGGAACACGTTCGTATTCGAGAAAAACCCATGATGGTTCTTGCAAATCAGATCGTCGCCATGGCCAACTCGGAAGGAAGAGTTGATGCGCATTACGCGTATTCCATCTTAAAAAGAGCATATCCTTTCCGAAACCTAAGTTTTGAAGAGTTCACTCGCATTCTTGAATTTCTGGCGGAGATGCGCAAAATCTGGTACGACGGCTTTATGTTCGGAAAATCCAGATCAGGGATGAGGTACTTTTACGACAACATTTCAATGATACCCGATGAGAAGAACTATTCTGTGATAACGCTTTCAGGGGATTACATAGGGCACCTGGATGAGAGTTTCGTTTCTGCGCTGAATATAGGCGAAACCTTCGTTATGAAAGGCACAGCGTGGCGGATTATGGATATCAAAGAAGACAAAATAATCGTGGAGTACATTCGGGATATAGCACTTCCCCCATCCTGGGTCGGCGAGGAAATTCCCGTGCCTTACGAGGTGGCAAATGCAAAACCGGACTTGAGTTTCCTCAACGATGCAGCCAGAGAAATTATAAGAAACTGGAAAATGGACTGGGATGAAAACCGGGTGGTCATTGAGAAGGGCAAGGGTTTTGTTTTTGTCGGGATAAGACTCGG
The DNA here is from genome assembly GCA_015520975.1 of DHVE2 group archaeon. Taxonomy (GTDB): domain Archaea; phylum Thermoplasmatota; class Thermoplasmata; order Thermoplasmatales; family Aciduliprofundaceae; genus S143-98. The sequence goes on from WAOZ01000127.1 coordinate 15,193, forward strand.
CACACGAGGCAACTACACACTCGGACTTGTACTCTCCTCAATACTCTCACAGCGAATAGGCGAAAGCGTGGAATTCACAATATCACCGTACCACATTGCATTCTTCAATCCTTATGTTCGTGAAGATTTTGTTGAAGAGATTCTGTTGAGGCTCAGAGATGTTTCAAGACTCGTGAGAATACTCGCCCGCAACTCCCGGCTGTTTTCGTACATATTCCTGCATGTGGCAAAGAAAATGGGCGTCATAAGGAAAGGTGCGGATCTCAAAAAGCTACGGCTCGATAAGATAGTATCTTCTTACGAGAACACCGTGCTTTACGAGGAGGTACTTAACAAACTGCTCTTTGATTATATGGATGTGGATATCGTGGAAAATTTTTTAAGCAGGATAAGGAACGGCGAGGTAAAGATCGTCAAACGCACTCTTTCAAAAACTGCGGAGAGTCTGATGCATGAAAAGGGTGACCTCGCCTCACCTATAGTGGCGACAAGGCCGATAATAGAAGCTGTTTACAGACGATTGATGGAAGAGGAACTTGTGCAGATATGCCTATCCTGCGGTGCGGTGCTGCATATAAAGGTCAAAAATTTTGAAAAGCCTCTGTGCCCGGTATGCGGAAGCATAAGGGTGGCACTTGTAAAACCATACGATGAAAAACTTGCAGACATAGTGAAAAAGAAGAAATTGAGTCCTCAGGACAGAAAAGAGATGGATAGGCTTATGGGTATATCGCATCTTCTCAGAAGACACCGCAAATCCGCCGCGATGGTGCTTGCCGGAAGAGGTATCGGGCTCAATGCGGCATCGCGCATACTCGAAATACCTTACGAAGACGATTACGAGCTTGTGAAAAGAATTCTCAAAGAAGAGCTCAAATTTGCAAGAACCAAGCAGTTCTGGGATTAACGCTTATTTTTCACATCATTGAAGAAAATTTATTAATCCCCCTTCCCACATACCCCCATCATGCATCCTGAACCCGGCGATTATGTGGAGGTAAGAACGAAGAAAGGTGTTTTTAAAGGGATACTCATGCCCCGAAACAGATTCAGCGATGAGAATGTGGTTATTCTGAAGCTTGATAACGGTTACAATATAGGAATCGTTCCCGAGGAAATAAAAATAATAAAAAAAGGTCATTTTGAGAAAAAATCTCATAAAAGAGATATCCCCCGCAGGGATTATGTTCCAACAATATCCTTTATAGGCACGGGTGGCACGATCGCGAGTTATGTTGATTACAGAACTGGAGCTGTAAATCCTGCACTTACCGCGGAAGATCTGGTATTTTCCGTGCCGGAAATTGTGGAAGAATGCAATGTTCGTGCCAGCATACTTTTCAATATTCTAAGCGAAGATATGCGCCCCGAATACTGGATCAAAATAGCGAGAAAGGTTAAAAAGGAACTCAGCCACGCTGCAGGCGTAGTGATACCTCATGGCACGGATACGATGAGTTATACAGCCGCAGCACTTTCATTTATGCTCCCGGAACTGTCAGGTCCAGTGGTGCTGGTTGGTGCGCAGAGAAGTTCCGATAGACCTTCCAGCGATGCGTATATGAACCTGCTTTCCGCCGTCAAGGTTGCGAAAACTGATCTGGGCGAGGTGGCTGTGGTTATGCACGCAACAACCAGCGATGATTACTGCCATATCCATCGTGGTACGAGGGTCAGAAAAATGCACACTTCCAGAAGAGATGCATTCAAAAGCATTAATACACAACCGCTTGGGAAAGTGAATAAAGAGGTAGTATTTTTCCAGGATTACAGAAAAACAGGCGATGAAACAGTTCTGATGGACAGAATGGATGAAAAGGTCTCTCTGATTTACTACTATCCGGGTATGGATGAATCAACACTTGAATCGCTTCTTATGGATATGCACGGTGCGATTATTATGGGCACTGGCCTCGGGCATGTTGGCACTCATCTCCTTCCCATTATAGAAAAAGCTGTGAAAGATGGAACAGTTGTTGGTGTGGTTACACAGTGTCTGTATGGGCGCGTCAATCTGAATGTTTATTCAACCGGAAGAAAACTCAAAGCCGTGGGTGTCATACCTCTCGAGGATATGCTGCCCGAAGTGGCGTACATCAAACTCATGTGGCTACTCGGAAATTATGATATTGATACAGCGAAATCGCTACTTTCCAAAAATCTGCGCGGTGAGATATCCGACAGGAGGATGATCACATGGTGAATGATTCTGTTAAAATAGGACTGGAAATTCATCAGCAACTTGCAACAAAAAAGCTTTTCTGTTCCTGTGACTCGGATCTACGCGATGAAGTCCTGTATCGTTTTGAAAGGGTGCTCAGACCCACCCAGAGCGAGCTTGGCGAGATTGACCGCGCCGCCCTCGAAGAAAGCGCGAAAAAGAGAAAGTTCATCTATGAGGTCACGCCCAACTCATGCCTTGTTGAAGCGGATGAAGAACCACCTCACGAACTCAATCGTGACGCTCTGGAGATAGCGCTGAAAGTGGCACTAATGCTCAATGCGAAAATTGTTGATGAGATACATGTTATGCGCAAAATCGTAATAGACGGCAGCAACACCTCCGGTTTTCAGAGAACTGCGCTTATTGCAGTTGACGGATATATAGAGACCTCCTTCGGCCGTGTTAGAATTCCAACAATATGTCTGGAGGAAGAGGCTGCGCGAAAAATAGAAGAGCGCGATAACGCTGTGGTTTACAGGCTTGATAGACTCGGCATACCGCTCATAGAGATATCCACAGCGCCTGATATGAAAAGCGGAGAAGAGGTGCGAGAGGTGGCGCAGACAATAGGCTACATTCTTAGAGCAACTAAAAGGGTTCGCAGAGGTGTTGGTACAATCAGGCAGGATATCAATGTATCGACGGGGCAGGGCAGGGTGGAAATAAAGGGTGCCTCTCGATTAAACATGGTTCCAAAATGGGTCGATAACGAAATAGAAAGACAGCGAACACTCGCCGAAATAGCAGAGCTTCTTAAAAGCAGAGGCGCCGAAGTGGACCGCACCATATACGATGTAACGGATATGTTCAGCACCACACAATCGAATATAATAAAAGGAATCTTGAAGAAAGGCGGCAAAGTTATGGCGGTGAAATTAAAAGGATTCTCGGGGGTGCTGAAATCTGAAAAATACAGACTCGGCAAAGAGCTGGCTGAAAGAGTGCGTGTCATAGGTATTAAAGGGCTATTCCACAGCGATGAGCTTCCCGCTTACGGTATAACGGATGATGAGGTTTCAAAAGTTAAAGAGATGTTAAATCTCAGTGCTCAGGATGCGTTCGTTTTAATTGCTGAAAAACCCGATAAAGCGAAAGAGGGACTGGAAAGAGTAATAGAAAGAGCGGAGAACGCCATTCAGGGCGTGCCCGGCGAGACAAGGGCACCGAAAGATGATGGAACAACAGTGTATTTGAGACCGCTACCCGGCGGTGCGCGCATGTATCCTGAGACGGACATACCTCCAATCAGGATCTATGAGTCATATGTGGAGAAATTAAAAGAATCACTGCCTCCGCTGCCTGCCGTAAGGGTCGAAGAACTGAAAAATATGGGCATCAACGAAGAGATTGGATGGCAGCTTATAAAAGAAGGTGTAGATGATATATTCGAGGACATCGTGAAAAAATACGGATATCCAACGATTGTGGCGCGTGCGCTGCTTAACGGCTGTGAGTATGTGGACTATCACAAAATATTTCAGAACCTGCACGCTGGTAAATTTGCGAAAGAAGCCGTGGATGAGATCGTGGAAAGGGTATGCAATGGTGAGGACATAGATTCCGTTATCTCAGAGTACACCTCATCAGTGGATGTTGATGCTGTGATAGACAGGATTATCCAGGAGAAAAAGGATTTGATATATGAAAGAGGAGAATATGCATTTAAACCGCTAATGGGACTTGTGATGAAACAATTGAGAGGCAAGGTTGATGGTGGTTTGGTAAGCCGAAAATTAAAGGAAAAACTCAACATGTACATAGAAAAAAATAAATAGCATATTTTCTATGTGTTTTTTAGCCGTCCGAATCAAAGAAGAATGAGGACGTGCAAGAAGGGAGGGATCGAGTATGAAAAGGAAAAATATACTGAATAAATATGCGGTAGTGATGATTGTAGCAGTACTAGTGCTAACAGTTTTTTCAGCGTTTTTCGTAGCCATTCCAAACCAGACATTTCAAAAAGAAAATACACCGAATGTTCAGAAAAACACAGATAACAGCGTGAGCGATATTGTGAGCGATGCAGGTGGTATTTCACAACTACTTGAGAAAGAAATAAAAAGCATACCTAAAAATGAAAAAACTTGGGTATATGTGCTCACAAATAATGTCACAAAACTTGGCGCAGAGCTTAGATCTCTGGGAATTGAAACAGATATAGGTACCGTTACCTATAAAGTCCCAATAAAATCACCAATAAGAACTGTGATTCTGAGACTTACACCTCAGCAAATCGTACAGGTATCCAAATTGGACGCTGTTGTTAAAGTCTTTAGTCATCCGTCCGCCGAAGTGCAGGCGCTCCCACAGGATCGTCTCTCACTGCTGGCAGGGGATACCGGCAATGTTCTCAATATAAAAGCACTTGCCGTGAGAGGGGTGTATCAGACCCTGCACCATGGCGCGCAGGATGCATGGGCGCTTGGATTCAATGGAACAAATGTTACGATAGCGATAGTCGATACCGGTGTGGATTTTGCGCATCCCGATTTATATGGCTCTTGGGCTGTTGACACCGATCCGAACTCGTCATATTATGGCTGGCCCATTGTTTACGATTCCTGGTCTATGTATCTTTACGAAATGTACAATGTTACTGGAATGGACGCCTATTACAAATATGGTTTACCAAGCTGGTATGTTAATACAAGTTATAACACCACCGCACTTCCAAACGGCACTGTGTATTTCAACGGTCATTATTACAATGTGAGCGGCATATATTCTGCAAGTGGCCACTATCATCTGGGTCTACTTCCAGCAACATACTATTATATGAATGTTTATGGACGCGTGCCCGCAGTGCTTCTTGTAGATTCCAAAACGCCGTATCATTACGATACTGTTTATGTTGACCTCGATATGGATTACGATTTCACTGATGAAAAACCCACGAACAAAACCAGTCCTGTGGCATATAGAGATGATTACAATGCTTCAAACAACACGCGCGTTGATTCCTGGAATGGCGGAGACGGATATCCTGACTGGTCTGGTGGTATGATTTACTTCATAGCCGATGGAAAAACCCCGTTGCCGGGCTCAAATCTCTTTACCTGGTGGTATGGAGTGCCAAACAGAATCCCCGGAAATGGTAATCTGGTGGCATTTGAAGGAGATTTCGATTCATGGCCACACGGAACAGCATGCGCAGCTAATGCAGTTTCACGAGGCATAACTGCGGGCGGAATAGGTATCGGTATGGCACCTTCTGCAAAAATAATGGCGATACCACATTTCTGGTTCGATGGTGTTACTGAATGGATATTCGCAGAATTGGGATACAATATGGCATTTAATGATACTGACAGCGCAAATATCGCCTCCAACAGCTGGGGTGATTCGTACATTGCATGGGATGGCTGGGACACCACCGAAGACAGAATGCTTGACTGGGTCGCTGAGGTGTTCCCTCAGATCAATTTTGTAACTCCAAGAACGTCGTTTCTGGTTGCTCTCGGAAATGGAGGTCCAGGTTATGGAACTGTCTCTTATACACA
>WAOZ01000128.1 GCA_015520975.1 DHVE2 group archaeon
GATGTGGAGTACAAAGAGGGAGAATTCGCCAGCGGTATATTCTACGGTTTCGCCGAATCGTACAAAGGTTTCGTTCTCGGAGTGGCAAAAAATTACACGGAGATAATAAAAAATATGCTCTCAACAAGGCATTTAATACGATTTATGAGAACTCTCAGATCCGAGCATACCGATATAATAATACTCCCGATCTCTCTAACAAACTTCTATAGATTTTTCGATTATGGAGACCTGCTGTGCAAGGAATTCAGCGTTAATGCAAAATCCATCAAAGGCAAAGAGAAAAAGAACGGAGATGATGGCATAGAAATCGACGAGATTCGAGCATTATACGAAATGATAAAAAACCCACAGATAAAAGCCTCTGCTATGGCCAAAATTATGAATGTGAGCAAGCAGAAAGCCGCCATGCTTATGCGTAGAGTCCTTGAAAATAAACTCGGGTTCAGAAAGATCATTCCAGATATGAGAAAAATAGGTTATGAAGTTTTAGTATTTGCATCGTGGGAATTCGATGTTGAGCGACTTAGAGAAGTAGGATTGGATAATATACAATTACAGGCAAAAAATGTGGATATATCCAACATAGTTTTTCTGGCGTTCAACGAACTGCGTGGTGTGGCTCTGGCGCCGTTTAAAACACTGAAAGAGAGCAGAGATATAATCTCGCTGTTTTCAAGCTTTGTGGAAAAAATGAGGTTGCTCAGAGCCGAGCCAGATTACCTCTTTCTGTCGCTTGAAGAGGGTATATATGTGAAAAACAACGATCACGCACCTTTAATCCATGCCCTGCTTAAGGAACTCGAGAGCCATTGAGGCTTCGAAAGCCACGCCTATCGGTAGAGCATCCTCATCCACATCGAACTTCGGGCTGTGATGCGGATATACTATGCCTTTTTTCTCGTTTCTCACGCCGAGGAATGCAAATACACCCGGTATGCGAGACGCGTACTCCGAGAAATCCTCACCGCCCATGGTTCTATCCTGTGGCTTCCATTTTCCCATTCGCTTGGCGACCTTTATCGCAAGATCCGTGAGTTTCTCATCGTTCACCGTCGCTTTGTTCATTCGGGTATATTCTATTTCAACATCCGCACCATAGGCTTCGGCGATTCTGCGGGAGATTGTGAATATTCTATTCTCTATCAAATCACGGATTTCAGGTTCGAATGCCCGTACCGTGCCTTCAAGTGTAACAGCATCGGGAACTATATTGAAAGCTGTACCCCCGTAGATTCTTCCAACCGTGACCACCGCACTTTTAAGAGGACTCACATTCCTGGATACAATGGTCTGGAGATTGAGAACTATGGAGGAAGCTATGACCACTGGATCTATGGTTTGATGCGGGGACGCGCCGTGCCCACCTTTACCTCTCACTATGACTTTGAAGCCATCCACAGAGGCCATCACAGGGCCCGGAGAAATTGCCAGAGTGCCGCTTTCCAGCTCGCTCCACACATGCACGCCTGCTATTGCCTCTACGCCATCTATGGCACCTTCGGTAACCATTTTGAGCGCTCCATTGAATCCCTCTTCAGCTGGTTGGAAAATGAAGCGTATCTCACCATCAAAATCTTTATTGGAGAGTATTTTAGCAGCCACAAGAAGCATTGCTATATGAGCATCGTGTCCGCAGGCATGCATCTTTCCCGGATGCCGGGAGCGATACGGGACATCGTTCTTTTCCGTTATTGGCAGTGCATCCATATCGGCTCTTAAAGCAAATACCCTTCCACTTCCATTTTTCAATGATCCAACAACACCTGTGGTGCACATACGTTTAACCTCAATACCGAGATTCTCAAGATACTCCTCAACAACATCGGATGTCCTGAATTCTTCAAACCCGAGCTCGGGATGCATATGAAAATCGCGCCTCAGCTTTATCACTTCATCTTTCAATTCAAGCGCCTCTTCAAGCATATCACATGTATGGCAACTTTGGATAAATATCATTCGCTCAGCGTTGCGGTGTTTTTATCTCTGTTTCAACAATGTTTATAT
>WAOZ01000129.1 GCA_015520975.1 DHVE2 group archaeon
ATCATCATGAATCTCTGCCCCGTTCGATCGGAAATAAAACCGAGCATCGGGATGATTAACATCATAACGACCAGTGCGATTGTGTGAGTGTAAAGCGCATTTTCCCAGTGGCACACCTATAAATTTGTGAAGGTATGTGGGCATAAATATCAGTATAATATACACGGACACGCCGAATCCCCAGCTTATCAGTATCATTTTTAAAGAATCGATTTTATGATACTTCCAGAAATCCTTGATGGGCGTGTTGGTATGATTTTTTTCATATTGAAACAGGGAAATCACCGTTCATATTTCGTCTCAGATAAAGACCGGTGACACCGATTACCGCACCAAGCAGAAAGGGAATTCGCCACCCGTAATCGTACAACTGCTCAGATGTCAGCACATTTGTGATTGTCGTTGCAACGAGAGAGCCTAACAGCATTCCGCCTATGACTCCAAAGGTTGTCCAGCTACCGTAGTACCCTTTTTCCCCTCGGGGGCACTCTCCACAAGGAACGAAATGGAGCCCGTGAACTCACCACCAACCGAGAGCCCCTGTGCAAGGCGCAGCAGCATCAGAAATAAAGCGGCATACCAGCCAACCTGCTGATGTGTCGGCAGTAAACCTATCATGGTGGTTGGAATGGCCATGATAAGAATTGAAAGCAAAAGAGCCTGTTTTCTGCCATATTTATCGCCTATATGCCCCATAATCATTCCGCCAAAAGGACGCATCAAATAGCCTGCTGCAAACACACCGAATGCGGCAATAAGCGATACCGTGCTGTCGCTGTTTGGGAAAAATAAATCACCGATGATAACTGCTAAGAATCCATATACGGTGAAATCGTACCATTCAAGAATATTACCGAAAAAACCGGCAACAAGAGAACGCTTAGCGGAATGTTTATTAACTGCATCATACGCCATCAAGCGACCCCTTTAATCTCAATAGTAACACTATATAAATTAAATTATTAAAAGTTTTTGACAAATAGCATCGTTTTTATTATCCGTAATAATACTCTCCCCTTTCTTTCTGATCCCTGTCGTTATAACTTCCCGGCTTATTTATTCGCGGTCTTCTTGTTTCTCCGTCCCGCCTGAATGTGATACCCACATTTTTCAGAAACAGGTTCATACCTTCCCGCATCGGATAAGGCCCTTTTCCGGTTCCTCTTTTACCCGGTTCACCGCCGAATACCATTACACTGTCCGATATTATATCTATGAAATAAACATCATGGTCCACGACAAGCGCGCTTTTGCCTGTGTTCTCCATAACTCTTCGTATTACTTTCGCTGCAATCATTCTCTGATTCGAATCCAGATACGCGGATGGTTCATCGAGAAGGTACAGATCCGCTTCCAGACCCAGACATATTGCGATCGCAAGTCTCTGCATTTCGCCCCCCGATAGGGACTGAACATCCTTGTTATAAATATGCTTTATTTTCAGGGGATGGAGCACCTCCGCTTTGAAAAATGAGACGGACATCCGGTCTTTCAGAACGGAGTAAAGCAGCTCTTCCACGGTGCCATCGTAATCGCTTTTCACATACTGCGGCTTGTAACTCACTTTTATTTCTGAGTCAATTTCACCTTTTGTGGGTTTGACCACGCCTGCAAGTATTTTCACGAATGTGGTTTTACCTGTCGCGTTCGGGCCTACAACGCCTATAACCTCTCCGATTTTTATCTCACCCGGATAAACTTCCAATTTGAAATCTCCGTAACTTTTCTCGATGTACGGCCATTGAATAAGTGTTGGAAGTTCCAGCGGACGCTTTGGAGGATGCTCGGTGAACTCAATCTTCCAGTCCCGGAATCTTATATTCTCCTCGCGCAGATATCCTTCGAGGTACGAATTTATGGCGTTTCTGGTGGCCCTTATCTGGGATACGACACCGTAAGCGCCCTCACTGCCGTAAAGAATATGAACCACATCCGAAATGAAGTCCATTATCGCCAGATCATGCTCAACAACAAACACATTTTTCTCCTTGGATAGGTTCTTTATTATGCGGGCAACATTCAATCTCTGATATATGTCCAGATACGAAGATGGTTCATCGAAAAAATACACATCGCCGTCTTTAAGAAGCGTCGCAGCAATGGCAACTCTCTGAAGCTCGCCGCCGCTCAATTGATCCACAAATCTTTCTAAGGAGTTTTCAATTCCCAGCATAGCCGCGATTTCATCGATTTTACCCTGCTCGTCGACATTTTTCAACAATTCCTTAACGCGACCTTTGAAAACCCGCGGAATCTTATCCACATACTGCGGCTTTAAAACGGTTCTCATCTCTCCGTCACGAAGTTTTGAAAAGTAATCGGCCATCACGCTTCCGGAAAAATATTCTATAACATCGTCCCAGTTTGGCTCTTTATTGTAATTGCCCAAGTTTGGTATAACATTGCCGGATAAAATGTTCAGAGAAGTGGTTTTTCCGACACCGTTCGGTCCCAGCAGTCCCACGACCTTTCCCTTCTGAACGAAAGGAAGGCGGTAAAGCCTGAATCCGTTTTCTCCGTACTGGTGCACCAGATCCTCTTCCAGTTCCCGCGGCAGACCGATTATTTTTATTGCTTCAAAAGGGCATTTGTGCGCGCATATGCCGCATCCTTCGCACAGTTCCTCTATTATTCTTGGCCTGCCCTTTTCGTCGATGACGACGGTGTCGGTGCCCATTCTCACCATGGGGCAGTAGTTTTTGCATTCATAATTGCATTTCTTGTACTGACACCTGTCATGGATGATCACGGCTATATGCATAAAAACACCTCAGCCACGAACCCAGATTTCGTCAGGTAACTCTTCATATATTTCGCCAATATCTTCTTCAATTACCACGGTTTCCTCCACTTTCTGGGACGCGAGGCACACGATTTTCTCCTTGTTGAGAAGCCAGTAATGGATGCGCCACTCTCTGCCATCCCAGAGCGTGGTTTCTTCGCGCTCCGTTCTGAGAAGATCGAGGTCCTCCAGCATGTAAAATGTGTCCCTGTCCTCGGGTTCGAGCATGTTGTCAATGATTCTGTCTCCGAATCCAAAGAAATTCAACACATGCTCTGCGGTCATCTTAGCCTCTTCGAAACTGAGCCGTCTTTTCGGACGACTCAACCCATTCTGTATGGCGCGAGCTAAAAGATCAATCGTGACCACGAATTCGGCACTCTCCACATCGTAATTTAATTTCATTGAATCACACCTTTTGGCAGTGGATTGATAATACTCAATGGGAGTATTTAAACCTTTTCAAGTGTCCGAAAAGGGGGATAATGTAGTTTATCTTAAACATTTCGGATTTTTCAGGCTTGTTTTATATTGAATTATTGCGTAGGAAAAAAGAGCAAAATTTAATATCTCAAATTGCCGTTAGCGTTATGGTGAGGTAATGAATCTTGCAGTGATCGGATTACAGTTTGGTGACGAGGGGAAAGGGAAGATTGTGGATTATCTTTCTGAATCCTTCGACATCGTTGCGAGGTATTCCGGAGGCAGCAATGCGGGGCATACGGTTATTTACAACGGAAACAAAATACATCTGCATCTCATTCCCAGTGGCATTTTCCAGGGCAAAAAATGCGTTCTTGGCAGCGGTATGGTCATCGATATGGTTCAACTTATGGAGGAGTGGAGCGAGGTAAAGGAATACGGTGCTAGCGGTGATATTTTGATAAGCACCCGCGCGCACATCGTTACATCACTGCACAAAAAAATGGATGCTCTGGAGGATAAAAAACGGAATATCGGCACCACAAAAAGAGGTATAGGGCCTGCGTATGAAACGAAAATGAAGAGGATAGGCATAAGGGTTCATGAACTGTTTGATACGGATAAAGTTGCGAAAAAAATGCGTATTATGGCCGAGATGTGGAACATAGATGCGGATGCAAAAGAGATTCAGCGCGAAGCGGAAGAAATATACTATGCGGCGAAATATTTCAAATCCAATATTGTGGACACGGAGATCTGGCTCAACCGCGCCATAGATGATGGTAAAACCGTGTTGTTTGAAGGTTCCCAGGGAGCCATGCTGGATATTGATTTTGGCACATATCCATATGTGACCTCTGCCGTCACGCTGCCCGGTGGGGCGTCCACGGGTCTTGGCATACCGCCGCGTTTCGTTCACAGAGTTCTCGGTGTGATTAAAGCATATTCCACGAGAGTGGGCGAGGGACCGTTTCCCACGGAGATTCACGGAGAGGATGCGGAGAAACTGAGAGACGCGGGTGGCGAGTACGGCGCCACCACTGGAAGACCGCGTCGCGTTGGCTGGCTGGATCTGGTTCTTGTACGGTATTCCGTGATGCTCTCGGGCGCTGATGAACTCGCGCTCACAAAGGTGGATGTTCTAAATGGTTACGATAAAGTTCGGGTGGCGGTAGCGTACGAAAAAGGTGGAAAGAAGATTCTCTATCCTCCGGCTAATATTGAAAACTGCAAGCCGGTGTATGTGGAGATGAACGGCTGGAGCGACATCACCGATGACGCATTCAGGCAATTTGTGGAGCTCATAGAA
>WAOZ01000130.1 GCA_015520975.1 DHVE2 group archaeon
GGATAATACGGCATTTTGGATTTTAAATCCACGACTTAATCGATCACATAACTCGCCCGCAATACTATTTAACTTTCCTGATTTTGTGTGGTATAAGCCCTCGCCACACAACCCTGTAACCAAGAGCGTGAAGCGTTTCCATAACAGGCAAACCTGCACTTTTGATTATTTTCTCAGCCTCCTCATACCTGCCCACAGATTCCAGCTGCTTAGCAACATCTTCTAAAATGCCTTTAGATTGTGCCACATATTCACTCTTTTCATCCATGACCTCGAGTGAGCAGACCGATATGGATCTGAGAAATTTCAGGATACTGTCTTCCTTCACGCGTGATCTGAAAATAATGACATTGGCCAGCTCAGGTGCGTCGTGGTTGGAGACATTTCCATCATACTTCAAAAGAAACAGAAACGGAACATTTTTTTCAAGGGCTTCTTTTGCTCTTTCTTCTATGTATTTTCGGGTCCAGAATCTGAATATTTCAGCGTAAGCTTCTCGATTTTCACATACTATTCTGTAATCTGGAATTGCATAAGTGGAGCCTATTTTCACGGGCTTACCGAACCTTTCAGCGCGGCATATTTTGAATCTGAACGGGGATTGTTCTTCTTCGAAGTCAAGCTCTCTCTGGACAGGAAAATAATAACCATGTCTGATATGATTAATTTCAAAAAGAGTCTCTTCACCTTTTATTTTCAAATAGGCTCTAAGACTCCACGGTGGCTGTGATATTATATATGGCAAAAGTCTTGCAAATCTTGTTCCGTATCGCGTGGTTGACGAAAACAGAGACGCAGGACCATCAACAATAATTCTGTTTTCTGAGCTCATCCTGTATATCAACCCGAAATACTTTATTGCTCTATACACGGCCGGATTGGAAAAATGAACATCAATAGATGTGGCTTTAAACAGAAGGGTCTGTGCAAGTGAAAGGTTATACTGCTTTAAAAGCTCTACTGCACTCAATTTCATCACTTTAACAAGTCTGGGATTTATATCAGCAAACATTCTGCGCAGCATATCCTCCTTGTTCATATTCAGTTCTTTCGCCCGCACTTCCGGATCTTCTGGAAAGCGCTTGAAAACCTTGCGCCTGAAATCTATGGCTTCAGAGCCGTCCTCGTATATGCATCTTCGCTCCATAAGTTTTATGAGACCTTTTATAAACTTATACTCAGGAGTTATTGTCAATTCCTCAAGTTTTTTTTCCAGTTCCCACTTTGTGCGCCCAACATAAGATAGAAATGCGTCAATAACATTCTGTGCAGCATCCCAGTGTTGACCTGACAGGTCTCTGAATCGGGCATACACACGCCCTTTTCGTATCCTGTAAAGAGCAAGATCCCATGGTAGCATTTTTCAGAGCCCCCTTTTCCTTTTTCTGGCTGTACCCACTTCCACGGTACGGGATATTATCTCGTACAGTATGGCCCTCTTCTCGTGGCTGCTCTTTCTGAGTATTCTGCCCAGTCTCTGCACATATTCCCTCCTGCTACCTGAACCACCCAGTATTATACCTATCGACGCATCCGGGACATCCACACCTTCGTTGAGAACTTTCGAAGTTGCAATCACGGTATAATCGCCTTTTCTGAACCCATTGAGCACATACTCCCTTTCCCGTTTTTTCGTTTCGTGAGTTATGAACGGCACCAGAAATCTTTTTGATATCTCGTAAACCTGCTCATTCTGCTCCGTGAATATTATTATTTTCTCGCCGCGATGGCGCATGAGCAGTTCGTAAAGCACCCTGTACTTTGCCCGTGAACCAAAAGCTATGCGGCGGGCGTGCATGCGGGCCAGCAAAGCCTCCCGCGCCTCTCTCGAGCGCCCGCTCATCTTTATCAGTTTTTCAAGCAGATCCTTGCCTTTGAGCCCCTCCTTTTTCAGAAAATTGGTATACTTTTTCCAGTACATATTGTACTTTTCGCGCTCGTCATCATCAAGATCTATGTATATTCTTTTAATCTCAAACGATGCAAGGTGCCTGCCGCTCAGTTCTTTTACATCGGAGCGATAAACCACATCTCCTGCAAGCTGTTTTGCGTATTCATGCAGGCCGTCCTCGCGTTCAAATGTGGCGGTTAGCCCCAGACGATAAGGTGCAAGAGCATATTCGCCTATTCTGGAATATGACTCGGAGGGAAGATGATGCACCTCATCGAATATCAAAAGCAAGAATTTGTTTCCCAGATAATCGATGCTGAGATGCGCCGATGCGTATGTGGTCACAGTTATACCCTTTATTTCCTTTATTTCACCCGTATAGATACCGGACTGGTAATCAAATCCCTCTTTAATCTTGCGCTCCCACTGATCCACAAGCTCCAGCGTGGGTGTCACAACCAGGGTGGGGACATTCAAAATCTCTATAATTTTCAATCCGACAAGCGTTTTGCCGGCGCCCGTGGGCAGCACCACGGTGCCCCATTTTTCTTCCATCCACGCTTCAATGGCCTCTCTCTGGTAATCTCTGAGCGGGGGATGTTTCAGTTTCAGCTCTGGCAGTTCGGGCAGGTCAAGGCATCTGTCTTCGTACTCTTTGTCTATCAGAAATTCCTTTATTTTCCTGTAATAGATACCCTTGGCCCGGTACATACCGACCCTCGGATCATACACAG
>WAOZ01000131.1 GCA_015520975.1 DHVE2 group archaeon
AGAACGGTCCCGTGATGTCGTAGCCTTGCGCTCCCTGCGAATCTGTTGCCACCACCTTTATGTAGTACTGCCCATCGGATACCGTGGTGCTGTCCCACGGATAACTGCCCGTGTTGCTCGTGCCACTCACTATCGGTATCCAGGTTGCGTTATCCGTGCTGTAATATATGTCTATGCTCAGCGCCGTGCCGTCCTCCAGATCCGTCGCGTTCCACTGGATGTTGTATGTGCCGCTCACTATCGCTCCCTGCAACGGCGCACTTATATCCACCGTCGGCGGTGTATTCTCTATACAGTTATAGCAAACAAGTGCAAAATCCTGATCTATTTCTGCCGTGGAAGATATAGAATCCTGCGGTATGTTGTACCCTGTGATCTCTATCGTGTATTCCCCTGTTTGAAGAGCAGTTGTGGGAATGAATACATTCTCTACATTATTGTGATCGTCAAAATAATCACCGTTGGTATCCCAGCTGTCACCCGTGTTTGTATTGCCTGCAGCAGTGTTGGCCGCGCTCCAGCCATCTGTGAAACCGTTTCCGTAATACACCGTGCCATCCGGCGCAGTAACTTTTAAGTTGAGGTCATTCACGAGCACTGGGTCCACTGCAGGATCTCCGGCTACATCTGTCCATACGAGAGTTATCTTCATAGGCTTCGTTATATCATCCACGCGCACCGTCATTGTGAAAACATCTCCTGTAGAGAGAAGAACATCCTGATCGTGGTATATCACATTCACCTGAGGATCCAGCAGAGGAGGCAGATAAACTCTACCCCAGCCTTCTTCGTAATTCGGTATGGGATCCGTACCGCCGTTTGTGCCGCCAGCAATATCAACGGCACTGTTTATGAGCATCGCCTTAACCATGGCAGGGCTCGGATTCACTCCGTAATGCGCTTTCCACCACTGCACTATATCCGCCGCAGCACCTGAGACCTGCGGAGTTGCCTGAGATGTGCCGTCGCACCACAGATAATATGTATCATAAGCGCCCCAGAGCGTGGATGATGCCTGCGAACCGCGGGCGGATAATATTGCCCTTCCCGGTGCCACCACATCCGGTTTAATTCTGTTATCCGTGGTGGGGCCTCGTGATGAGAAGTCAGCCATTTCTTCAATGTTATCCGCGTTCGTATCCACTCCGGCGTATCCATAGTTAGTGGGATAAGCCCAATAATCTTCCGTTGCTCCAACTGTGATTACATTTTTGGCTGTTCCAGGTGAGCCCACAGTACTCGCTGCCGGACCATCGTTGCCCGCTGCGAACACATAAACTATGGGCTGGTCTCCCGGGGTGTAATTTGAAGAATCGCGCACAACCATATCATAGTAGGACGCTTCCGCATCATAGTCTCCCGCCGTGGATGCACCCCACGAATTCTGGCTCACATAGACACCATTATCGTACGCCTGATTTGCGAGCCAGAAAACAAAGGTATCGTTGGAAAACGCGAATGTTCCTGTGGTGCCTCCGAATATCTTCTGAACGAAAACCGTGGCGTTCGGCGCCTGTCCGTTTCCAACATAGTATGCCGCTTCCGGATAAAGTTCGCCTGTACCCAAGTAACCATTGCCCGCAACGATGCCAGCGACATGTGTTCCGTGTCCGTGTAAATCCGCCCATGTTCCGTCAGTGGTGTAATCGATTCCACCAATAACCCTGTTCTGAAAATCAGGATGCGATACCGGGACATTACCATCATCAAGACCCGTATCTGTCACGGAAACAATAACGCCGCTGCCATCCCATCCTAAGGAATTTATATAAGAGCCAGGACCGTCCCATGGAGTGTTCGCGCTCCAATTTCCTCCAAGGATCTCCGCTGCCGTCTCATCAAAGAGTTTCATAGGCTCCCAGGGCTCTATCCAGTAAACATCATTCATATTCGCGATTTCGAGTATCTGCGTGTAATTCACCAGAAGTGTAAGCGAGATTTCGCCCGTGAAGCCGTTTCTGCCGCCGCCCAAAACCGTGTATTTTTCCGCTATGCGCACAGCGGTGGATTTCGCCGTATCCGTATCTGCAAGCAACACAGTTATAGCCCGCTTTTCGTCGCCTGAAATTATTCTCGGGCTTATCTTGTAATATGGATGATACTCTCCCACCCATCTGACCTCGCTTAAATCTCTGAGCGCTTCTATACTCTTTCTGCTTCCACTCACCATATATGCGTAATTTGGCACATAACCGAGGATGCGAATACCTCTGGATTCCAGCATCTCAACCTCTTTAGTTCCCACAGGACCCGTGAACTGTACCAGAAATATGTTGTGCTGTGCAGATGCTTTCAAATTTTCAGGTATTCTCGGCTCCCCAAGTGCGGTGTAAAATTTGGCCGCTTTCAAAGATATGTATGTATCTTCTATCCTCAGCTCCTTTACCTCTTCTGTCTGTACATTCTGCTGTATGAGAAAAGCAGTATTCACTACCACCAGCAGTATCATTATTCCTATTACCAGCGTTCTTTTTCGATTCATAGTCTTCCCACCCGTTCATTAAAAAGGAGATTTCATATTTAAATCTAACCCAAAAAATGTGAACTTAATGGACATATGTGAGTATCTCGGCCCCGCCCTATCCGCGCATCTCAATTTTTTCTTATTTTTCAACGATTATTTCGTAAGAGACCTCCACACCTGCATTTCTGAACATGGCAGACACAGAGCAGTACTTGTTCTGTGAGAGTTCAACTGCTTTTTTGGCTTTTTCATAGTCCACACCGGCAAAGATGTATTTGAGATGTACTTTCGTGTAAACCTTGGGATGCTGTTCGGCGCGCTCGGATTCTATCTCAATCCTGAATTTTTCGGGTTTCTGCTTCATTTTCGTTAAAATCGCAATGACATCCATACCTGTGCATCCACCCAGCGCCAGAAGCATTGTGGCCATAGGCGAAGGACCTTTCTGCTCTCCAAAATACCCGGATTCCAGCACTATAGCGTGATTCTCTGTCTCTCCAATAAATCGCATGCCTTCCACATGATTGAGAACTACTTTCGTCATAGATGAAACCATATACGCGGCAGATAAAAAACTTATGGATGCATGCAATATTGTTCTCCGTGATAAAAAACAAAAATCTGCTTCTATCCCACGGCGATACAGATCTGCGAAAGAACCTGCTCACGCTGACGGAAGAAATATTGGAGATATGCGATGCGGGAAATATAATAAAAAATGCAGTGAATTTTTCATCCAATCTGATAAAAATCAGAGATTGCTTTGTGCCTGTCAAAGGCGATGTGTATGTTGTGGGCTTTGGGAAGTGTTCGGTGCCCATGGCGCGTGCCGTTGAGGATGTTCTCGGAGAAAATCTGAAAGGTGGAATCGTTATAAGTCCGTATCCATCTGAGTTGAAAAAAATAGAGGTGTGCGTCGGTGCACATCCCGTACCCGATGAACGAACCGTTATATGCTCACATAAAGTTCTGGATTTTGTATCTTCGCTCCATAGAGAGGATTTGCTCGTATGCCTGATTTCTGGCGGTGCGTCCTCTCTGTTTGAAATTCCGAATATTCCGCTCGATGAATACAGAGAGAGAGTTTCAAGCCTTCTGGTAAGCGGTAAAAATATAGAGGAAATAAACAAAGAGAGGACGAAGCTCTCAAAAGTTAAAGGTGGCAAATTTTTAAAATATGTGGCCGCTGAAACTGTCGTGTCACTGATAATCTCCGATGTTCTGGGTGATCCACGGTATGTGAGTTCTGGTCCCACATGGGCTCATCACGCCATGAATTTCGTTCTCGCGGATCCCGTTTGGCTTAAATCCCAGACCGAAAATATACTCAAAAAATATGGATACAGCGTTAAAAAACACAGTTATTTTCTGCGAGATAGGCCCGTGGACGCCGCTGAAAGTATATGCGAGATAGCAAAAGATATGGACGAAAATGCGGCGGTTTTCACTGGCGAAACTTATATAGCCTCACCTCCGCGTGGCAAAGGGGGCAGAAACCAAGAACTCGCACTCTATCTCGCGAAATGCTTTAAAAATAAGAATATCGCCGCGGTGTGCATAGGCACTGACGGCTTAGATGGTCCCACCGATGCTGCAGGAGCAATCGTTGACGGAAAGAGTTATCAAAGACTGCTTGAGAGAGGATTTGATATTGATAAGGAGCTGAAAAAACACAATTCATATCCTCCGCTCAAAGCAATTGATGACCTGATATTCACGGGATTCACGAACGCCAATATGGCGGATATATGCGTGGTTTTAAAAAATTAAAAAATCAGATGTCCTTAATTCGTTCCCATATCTTTTTAGCTCTCTCATCAAGAATCTCTTCAAGAAGCATATCGAACAGCTCTTCGTCGGATGGGGGCATCTTTTTTTTGAGAAACGGGATCCGTATCTCGGGTACTTTCATCGGCATCACTTTACGATGGGTATTATGCACAGGAATTTCCACTCTTTATCTCCTGTGTTTCTGTACCAGTGCGGCACATCGGGCTCGATGTAAAGGAAATTACCTTCGTGAACCTCAACTTCCTCCTCACCGGCACCGATAACACCTTTACCTTCAAGAATGAATATCTCGTGCTCCCAAGGATGCATATGTCTCGGTATCTCCGCGCCGGGTTCGAGCGTGAAAAGTCGCATTGCATAATTCTCCGCGCCCTCTGTATCCTTTATGAGCCACTGTATCCACGCGCCCTTCGCACCTTCCATTTCCACCTTCTGTTTTTCCACCTTATCTATGTGCGAAACATACATAACCGTCACCAGAAAATAGTATAGTGTTCTGCATTATAAACATTTAGCTGTCAGCAGGACTTTTGGATAACAAAGGTATAAAAAATTCAAATTTTGGAATACCGCCCAAAAAAGAATCATAATATTATTCCATTGCCAATATTCTATCCATCATTACTCACCACTCAAATTTACCGTATCAATTTTCACATCCACAACAGAAACAACGGGCGATGATAATCCAAGAAGTTCTGCCTAGATTCTCAGCGTATGTGTGGGTATCGTTTTATAATCATGTATTTCCATATCTATTGCGGAGTTAGATTCAAATTTACTGCTGCGTGGTGTAAAACCCACATATGCGGTGTAAGGCGCCCATGCACCCGGTGAAATTTCATTATCATCCCATGGTGTGGCATTTATGCCATGATTAAAACTCGTCAAAAAATCATAGTTCGTGGTGCTGTTGTCCAACTCTGCTGGTTTTATTTTCACACCTTCTGGAACAATATGCTGAGGTAAATTACCCATCACCACAATATTTAAATGAATATCCAGTAGATTATTATCTACCACACAGGCATCTAAAGTGACTGTTAAATTCAATGTGCCATCACCATTGTTTATTATGGCCACTGCGCTTACAGTCCTGTTTACAATTATAACCGTTAAGTTAGATACTGAATATTCTAACTTTGCATATCCCTCCGTTACCACCAATTCAGGCTCTCTGTTC
>WAOZ01000132.1 GCA_015520975.1 DHVE2 group archaeon
TTCACATATTTTGCAGCGGAATAAATAACATTCACCCTATCGGGTGTGCCAGTGCGGATCACAATCTCGTAAGAGCCGTTATGGTATGTGACATTGCCATATATCTCCACTATATCACCCACGCCCACGGTGGGCACCGTGGCACCAACCTGCACATATACCGCTATATCCTGCGAATTCGTCGTGGAGTTACTAACCCAGAATAACCATGTGGCGTACACGCTCACAACCGTGGCATTTGGAATGTGCACAGATGTGGCATTATACGCGCTCGTATTTTGAAGCAATTCGGTTATATTTACCGTGGTGTAATTCACAGCATTAATCACATAAACTCCATCAGATGTGCCGTTGCGGATTTTTATTTCCCACTGTCCGTTGTAAATCGTTACGACGCCCCATATCTCCAGTTTCGCACCAACGAAAACCGTGCCGTTTACAGTTCCACCCGGCTCGACATAAACTGACAGGTCATCGCTATTCGTGGAAGAGTTGCTCACCCAGAACAGCCAGTTTGCATACACACTCACGCATACGGACCACGGCACATAAACGGATGTACCGTTGTAGCTGCTGGCATTTGTGAGCAGTTCGGTTATATTCACAGTTGTGTAATTTATAGGCGGTTCGGATATTACCTCCACATAATCGGTGGTGCCGTTTCTAACCTTGATTTCCCAATCCCCATTGTACCGTGTAACAAGACCGCATACTTGTACAACCGCACCCTCCAGCACGGCACCTTCTATCACACCGCCCCTTTCAACATACACCGTCGTGTTGTGGGTTGCATTACCGATCTTGAAGAGATACGAGGCGCCCACATCCACCACGGTTCCCGTGAGATTCACAAACGAAAGATTGTAATAATTTTCATTTCCTGCAAACTCGGAGTAGTTCAGAGTATAATACGAAAAATTGCCTTTACCACCGATATACCTGACCCAGTCATCACCGCTCACATAGATCTCCCACGACCCGCGGTACTCTTTGAAAATACCTTTGATTTCAACTATGTCAGAGTTGTTCAGTTTTTCAGGTCTCTCCGTACCACCTGTGACGAATACATCAAGCGCGTGATAACCGAAATTATCAGAAATGTAGAAGTACACATAGTTGGACAGATTCGCTGCCCAAGAGGAGTTGGAGTATTTTCCCCTATCTGCAACTACTCCTTTTACATACACGCAGGTGTTGTTGTATTTGAGCGGATCGGAAAGAAGCGTTTCAACGGTAATGTTCGCGTAGCTCTGCGGTTCTGCAATCACCCTGTCGTAACTGCGCGGCCGAATTTTGATCTCCCATTCACCTTTGTAATAGGCAAACTGTCCGTACACATCAGCGCGATAACTGACGCCTATTTTGGAGATTCTTGAGCCGTTGAAACCCACCACATTGAGCTCATAGCCAAGGTCGGATAATCCGAAAAGCGTGAAGTTGGAACTTGAATTCTGATAAACCCAGGAGATGATGCCGGTGGTGTGAACATTCGTATTGTTATACTTATCCGGAGACGAGAGAAGTTGCGGCACAGTGACATTCACATAATTTGGAACGGTCAGGTCAACAGCCGTATCGGTCGTGGATTTTCTTATTACGATTTCGTGATAGCCCGATGAGTTATAGGGCTTGTAATATGTTAAGAATCCATACACTTCCACGGTGTCTCCGATATTGAATAATCCGAAATAGTTGCCTCCGTTTTCTATATAAACTGCAACATCGCCTATGAAAAATTTGTAATACGCATAATACTCCGTTATATTTGCCGTCAAATGAACGAATGAGTTATTATAAAGAGGCAAGTCTGTATAGGATATAGATGCGTAGGAATTTCTTCCACCGGCACCTTTAACAATCACATACTCCCCCGTTTTATTCTCCACCTTCAGCTCCAGTTCACCCTTGTAAATGGTGAAAAGCCCGCGGATCTCCACAATGTCCCCATAGCTCAGAGTATCGGGACGTACTGCACCGGGTTCGCAGTAAACCCTCAGAGCACGATATGTTCCATTCTGGACAATATAGAAAGAGTAGTTTTTACCGTAGGCAAACACACCGTCGACAACTACATACCTTCCAATATATGCGGAGACATTGGATAGAAGCGCGCTGACATTAACATGTAGTTCTCGACTGACGCTCGCGATTACCGTGATGTTCTTCGTGGCAACCGCTCTGTTCCCACCGTCATCGTATTCTATCAGCGTTACCGTATAATTGCCAATCTGCGTGTAGGTATGATTTACCACCCTGCCCGCCGATATTGTGCCGTCTCCGAATTTCCATATGTATGTGACTATCACACCGTTATCTTTCGAATGCGCTGCTGAAAACTCCACAACCGAACCCGCATACACCGTATCCGGTGCGGTTATAACGGGCACTGGCGGAGAGTCCATGTAGCCGTTAACTGTTGTGGCATAATAGACTGCAGGCACACCTATCGCAAGCGTAAGTAAGGAGAGCAGCACAACAGCTTTTATACGAGGATCACCCAGCACATATTCAGTATGAGACAAAGGTATTAAAAAGTTAAGGCCTGATCCATGAAAGTTCCAGATACCTCACTTTTTCATTATTGATATTTGCAAGAAGAAGCTTCTTGCGCACCCCATTTGCAACCCTTATCGCACGGCTTATGCTCTGCAGCGATTCATCATTCCCCACAACATGAACAAGATACTTTGAATGCTCATCCATGCTGTTTTCATACACTCTGAAATGCGTGCCGTATTTGAAGCCGGATTTGACTATCAATCCCCTCTCCCGCAAATCACGATACACCCTGTAAACATCGTTTCTCACGAGCATAGGGATGTCAATCACGCCCTTCTCCCGCAAATATTCCGCTTCCATCACAGAAAGATGTGCAAATGCCGGTTCGATGGTCCCGTATGTGGTTCCTTTAAGCGATTCAAGATTATCAAACAGATACACCCGATTTCCGTAAAATTTACATGTGAGTTTTGCATCGGGAAGTCTGCGAAATGTGCCCTGCGGCAAGGGTTCGCGAACCATATAATAGGTTATATCTCCATCGCCGTCAACCACCGCAAGCACAAACGGTTTTTCCATTGTGTAAAGTTCATCGAATGATACGGGCATGGACTCGCCAATGGGAAGATATTGCATCGAGTAAGATTTCCTCGCATAGAATGTTCTTGATACGCGTATCACATAACCCCTTTTCCTTAAATCCCTGTAAACCAGATGGCGTATATCGAAATCGGGTGTTTTTGCCGCATTTTTCAAAATGGTCTCAAAATCCGGATCTTCAAGAATGCCCGTTTCGGAGAGATATAGTGCTTCCTCCCATGCAAGAATCACACATTTACCCTTTCTTTTACCGTAGCCCTTCGTGAAGATTCTATCAGCATCCGAATTGCATAACTTCACTCCTTCATCTGTGAGAGTGCCTTTCATACGGTCCCTTCCGCAATATATCCAAAAACACGCTCAACATTCTCCCCTGTTTTGGCGCTTGTGAGGAAATAGGGCGCGTCAAACTCCTCGGATAGTTTTTCCATTTCATCTTTCCAGAACTCTGCCATGTATTTGAGGTCGTTTTTGTTCGCGACAAAAACCTTAATAGCACGATGCCCGTTCAAATATTCCGCTATTTTTATCATTGTTTCGTAAGTCTCTCTGCGCGTGAGGTCGCTCATTATTATAACTGCTTTCGCTCCAGAGAGTATGGGTTTTATGTTCCTTTCATACACGCTGACATCCCATACCATGAATGTTATGTCATTATACCTTTTTTTGAATGTTTTGCTTTCCAGTGTTTCTTCTGTTTCTGGCTCAAAGGTATCATAGACAAATCGTCTTATGAGCGATGTCTTGCCGACACTTTTATCGCCTATGACACACACTTTCCATATTTTGGGCACCTTCATCCACCTCTCAATGAGATTAGGTATTTAAAAGTTTGTTTTTCAGATGCTTGATTTGATACACAGATAACAGATAACTATCCATTCCTAATCGAGCGAGAAATAACAAATTCCGTTTATGGCCATCTTCAAAAATTTTATTTACAATTTCGTTTACCCTCTTTTTCAAGCCATCTTTTATATCTCTCCTTATGCTTTGCTTTGCGATAATCCTCTATAGCTTTTATCCTTGATTACTTTTTCCTTGGATTTCCACCACTTACCTGTTCTTCTAATTATTCCAAATTCAATTCCAAGAGTGTCCATACATTTCTGGAATTGAAGTAGCATCATTGATAAAGTACTTTTCCTAAATCTTAAAATCTTTCCACTTTTCAGATAAACATACATCCAATAACGGTTAGGATCAATAAGCACTTTTTTGACCTGCGATATTGGTATCATATTATTCCCAACTCTAAACTCTTTTTGAGTAACCACAATATAGTTTTTCATCATTTTTATATATTGCATTTTCGGAATAATATAAAGGCATAATATTGTAATTGTCACTATGACAACTTGCGCCGAAAGAAATAGCCCTTTTCCAGAGATATATCCATTTGATTCCCATTCAAGAAACATAATAAACCACCAATTAATATTGATAAATGCAGATAATATACCAAGAATTAGCATGGTATGTTTAATTTTCCTGAGTTCGATTTTTGATAGTGGATCTTCTTGATAGTATACACTATTCATTTTTGCTCATCCCCATATGCTCCATAAAAGTGCCATAATCGGCGTTCAGGTGATACTGTATTTCCACGCTCGTCGGTATGCCGTCGTTGTCATCATCGTCGTAGATGTCCGGGACGCGCATATTGCATATATTAAAAAAATTCCAGATCGGAAAACGATTGGTGTTCGTGGCCAAGAGTATCACCCTTATTTGTAAATTTTGCCTCTATGTCCTATTTTTACAATCACTATTCTTCTATGCGCAAATTCGATTTTATAAACAATTCTCCATTCTCCCATCCTTATCCGATATGTGTTTGGCAACCCTTTCATTTTCTTTATATCGTATTTTTCTACAGGCAACGGCTCTACTTCCAGTACATCTAAAAGTTCCACTATTTTACTTTTCATATAATCTGGCAACTTCTTTGCTCCATTTCTTGCAGCGTTGCTCACAATTATTTCAAACATATTATTATCCCTCTACTAACTCTTTAATGAATTCGTCTTTGGTTATGTATATACCTTTTTTTATGTCGTTAAGAATCTCCTCTATTTCTGCCCTCTCTTCATCGCTTATGCTCTCTTCCTCAATATATCTACTTATCAAAAAAGCCAATTGCATTTTTATTTCTTCGATATCCCTTTTTATTTCCAACACATCTACTCCCGCATCCATACTTTACTCATCACCTCCTTCTATTTTAAAGTTTTCTCCTTTACCTGTACTTTTTCCGCACATCTTGCCATTCAACTTCAACTCCTGGATTATATTTCTTTATCTGCTGAATTATCAACTTCATACTCGGTATCCAGTACTTTTCCACATAGTACTTGTATTTGCCTTTTTCTACATTATCTCTCTTTAAACCATAAATCCAGCCATCAACATCTCCATCTATTATGTAAGAATACCACGCACGAAGTCTCGCTTTTTTATCATCAATTGTAACCGATACTCTCTTTATGTTTGTGAATGGAAGTTCTAATTCATAGCCTTTTTTATAAACAATACAATCTTCCTTTATCCACACCTTCATTGGCTCTTTTATTCTATCGTATTTTATACTCGCATAGCGGATAAGGATATAAAATCCAGTGAATATCGATATCCCTATGGCAATTCCTATCTTAACCTCAGTATTAAGTTCTATCTTATGATACACCAATAATATTCCAACATATGCCAAGAAGAAGCAAATAATCCCTATGTTTATCCAGAAAAGTCCACGTAGAGTACCTTTCCAGTCAGATGGTATCTCAAAATGCATTAGCACCTTGCTTTTTTCATCCATTTTCCGCACCTCACAGGGGCTGGGTGAGAAGATATCGCAAAAGAGTATTAAA
>WAOZ01000133.1 GCA_015520975.1 DHVE2 group archaeon
TCGTTGATTCCATGATGGGGGTGAGAGAGTGATAAGCATCTTCTACCTCGCATCTCTCGCGCTCATCGCAATAGGTCTTTACATAGTCATCTCAAAAAAGAATCTCATAAAAATAATAATCGGCATAAATATGATGGATGTCGGCGTGAATCTTCTGCTAATCTCCATAGGCTATGTTTATGGAGGCACAGCACCCATAGAGAACGCGAACTATGCGAAGTATGTTGATCCCATTCCGCAGGCGCTTGTGCTGACTGCGATAGTGATCGGCGTATCCGTGATGGCGCTTGCTCTCACAATAGTCATCGGCATATACAGGAAGACAGGAAGTATAGAACTCGATGAGATTCTGGAGGTGGAAGAATGATACATCCCGTACTGCTCATTGCGATTCCTCTGTTTCTGGCGTTTCTCACACCGATTGTAGGTATAGGGAGCAAAAAATACGCGCGCTATATGGCTCCACTTGCCGCAGGTTTGAACACGCTCGTCTCGATATTTGTTTTATTCGAGACCTTCAACGGCCCGGTGTTCGATATACTCTCCGGGTTCTCTCCTCCGCTGGGCATAGTGCTGATGGTGGGTCCTTTGGGTGCTCTAATCGCGCTGCTCATAAGTTTCACATCGTTTGTTGTATCGCTTAACTGTTTGAAGTATCCAAAAGAGCCCGTGGTGAAATACACTATGCTTTACATACTTCTGATGATGGGCGCCACGGGTATGGTGATAACCGGCGACCTTTTCAACCTGTTCGTGTTTATGGAAATCACATCCATAGCGTCCTATGGGCTTGCGTCCTTCAACAGAGATAAACGCGGTTATCTCGGTGCTATAAAATATGTCGTGGTCGGTTCCATAGGCAGCACATTTGTGCTCGTTGGAATAGGGTTGATTTACGCGCAACTCCGCACGCTCAACATGCTTGACATATCTGCTCGGTTATCGCAGATGAACTCCTTCACAGCCATAGTGGCGTTTGTATCTCTGTTTGTGGGATTGAGCGTTGAGGCGGAGATATTTCCTCTAAATACCTGGGTTCCGGATGCTTACAGGGGCGCGCCATCCCAGATCAGCGCGGTTTTCGCATCCGTTGCGGCCAAGGCGGGCATATTCGCCATTGCAAGGATAATTTTCACGATATTCGGCTACTCAAACTATCTGTGGTTCGTTGTGATACTCGGAATGCTTACAGTGATTATAGGAGAGTTCTCCGCGTATGTGGAGCGAGATCTAAAGAAGATGCTCGCGTATTCGTCCATCGCTCAGATGGGCATGATAGTGCTGGGATTTGGGATAGGTACCGTGCTTGCGCTCCAGGGCGCGTTTTTCCAGATGCTCTCACACGCGATTGCGAAAGCAGTGCTTTTCATGGCTGCTGGATACTTTGTTTACAGAACAGGCACAACCAAAATGGAATCCATACGCGGGCTGGGTCGCAATCCGCTGATAGGCATACCTCTGACGATATCTGTTCTGTCCATCATGGGTCTGCCTCTGTTTTTGGGCTTTTACGGCAAATTCTACATAGTGCTTGCGGGCATAGATGCGGGGTATTACGCGATAATAGCTCTGATTCTGCTGGCCAGCGTGGTTGAGGTGGCTTACTATGCACGATTCCTAAAAATCGTTTTTGACAAAAGCGCAGAGCCCAAGGAAGTCACACCCGGTGATTATGTGCCTATGATGATACTTGCAGTGGTTCTGGTAATATTCGGCGTGTATCCGTATCCGATTCTGGATGTGCTGAGTCATGTTGCATCGTTCCTTGCAGGAGGTGTGTGATATGGACCTTCAAACTCTGTTCGGGATATTCATCGTGTTGCCCGTGCTGGGCGCGTTCCTCTCTTACTCACTGGGCAAAAGAGCGAGCATAGTGGCCACTGCGTTTTCTGCAGTTCCTCTCATTTTTACCTATCTGCGGATGGGTGACTGGAGCCAGTACACATTCACCGCTCTCGGCATAAATATGTCCTTTGAACTCAATCCTCTCAACTGGTTTTTCATCCTTATGACTTCTCTCACCTCATTTTCGGCGCTTCTTTTCTCCATTTCCTCGGTGAAAGAGCGCCAGAACGGCTTTGCATCGCTAATGTTATTTGCCGTGGCAGGTGCGAACGGTGTGCTTCTTGCCAGAGATTTCCTCTCGCTTTTTGTATTCTGGGAAATAATGTCCTGGAGCATATTTCTGCTTGTTATGCGTGCATCGGGTGAGAGCGCACGCATTTACATGATTTTCGGAGCGATATCTGCATACTTCATACTTTTCGGCATAGGCATTGTTTATCACTACACCGGCAGTTTTCTCTATTCGGCGGTGGGCGGTGTGCCCGCTTACGCGTGGAAATATCTGCTACCCATATTCATCGTCGGTTTCGGAGTGAAAATGGCGATGATGCCCCTGCACATCTGGGCGCCTCATGCTTATTCTTCCGAGCAGAGCTTTGTGGCATATCTTTCGGGAGGTTTAAGCAAATTAGGTGCTTACGGTATATTTCTCACATTCTATTCATTTGCAACCGTGGGCGTGCTGGCGGGGTTTGGCACATTTCGAACGGTGACCATACCCGGTTATGCTCTGGCGCTTGTTGGTGCATTCACCGCGTTCATAGGAACCATGCTCGCCATATTTCAGGATGATCTGAGAAAACTGCTCGCATACTCATCAATTGCCCAGTTGGGATATGTGCTCGTCGGATTCGGGCTTGGTACACCGCTGGCGGTAGGTGGCGCGCTGTTTCACGCGTTCAACCACGCGCTTTTCAAGGCCGTGCTGTTCCTCGGCTCCGCTGCGGTGATATACCGAACCGGCGAATACAGGATAAGCGAACTCGGAGGAATAGCTTACAGGATGCCGTTCACATTTATGGCGGTGCTCATATCCATATTCGCACTCGCGGGAATACCCATAACCTCTGGATTCATCTCAAAGTGGATGATCTACGAAGCCGCCATATCGCTCAAATTCGTTATAGTCACACCTCTCATGCTGATAGCATCCGTGGGCGCGTTTCTATATTCGTTCCGAATCCTCTATGGAGTGTTTCTGGGTCAGCTGCATCGCAGACACGAGCACATAAAGGAGTTGCCACCGCACATGCTTGCAGCGATGTACATCTTAATAGTGCCGATGATGGTGTTCGCCGTTGCACCTGGACTCATATTTGACTGGATCAACAGCATTCTTGTTTACTATGGAATGAATGGTCTCACCTACACTACATTCTCATACCAATCCTCCGTGGGCGGTGCCAATATGCTCGTATTCTTCGTGGCATTTATGGCGGCGTTTATGGTCGCGATGGGTCTATTCATGATGAAGAAAGCCAGAACCGTGGATCAGTACGATAACTATTTGGGCGGGGAAGTGCGCACCGATGTTGAACTTCACGCAGCTCACAACTTCTACAAGCCTCTGAGAGAAGTGTGGGAACCGCTTCTCAAATACAGCACCGAACGCTTTTACACTCGCGTGGCAAGGTTCTTTGCCGGTGGCTTTGAAGAAATAAAGAAAGTTTATACGGGTAATCCGCAGGATTATGCGGCTTACGCCGCCATGGCGTTCATTGTGTTCTTCCTGATAGGATGGTGGTTGCTATGATGGATTTGATAATTGACATCGCTCTTAATGCGCTGTATGTGCTGCTTGCGGTGGCATACGGGTTGCTTCTGCTCGGTATCGCGCGAAAGATCAACGCCAGAGTTCACAACAGAGTCGGTCCGCCGGTGTATCAGAATTTCATAGATGTTGGCAAACTTCTTGCGAAAAAGACGAACATTCGCCATAACTGGATTTTTGACCTTGCACCGCTGTTCGGACTTGCTGGAGCGCTGCTCACATTGCTTTACATACCGATGGGCGGGTACCGTCTGCTCAGCGGTGATGGTGATCTCATACTGCTCCTGTACATAATGGTCATTCCATCTCTTGGTATGGCACTGGGCTCAGGTGCGAGCGCGAATCCCAATGCGGGTGTGGGCGTGATGAGGGCGCTGACCCTCATGCTTGCATACGAGATGCCGTTTCTTTTGACGCTGCTTTCGCTGATGATATTTTACAACACCACCTCGCTTTCCGTGCTGCTGTGCAAGCAGCAGGGTTTCCGGTGGGCGATTTTCGTGCTGCCGTTATCGGCGCTGGCCGCGGATATGGCGCTTCAGGGAATGATGATGAAAAAGCCCTTTGATATTCCTATAGCGCCGCATGAGATCGGCAGCGGTCCTATGGTCGAATTTGGCGGTAAGTATCTGGGCATGCTCATGCTCTTCGGTGCAGCCTTTGCCGTCGTGGAAACTTCGCTTTTTGTGGACCTGTTCCTAGGCGGAGGCGTGATTCTCAATCCCTCGCAGTATGGTATAATCGCCTACATGGTGAACTATTTTGTATGGATGCTGCTCGTTCTTGTTGTGTGGGTGATAGCCGTGTTCATCAACGCGGTATTTCCACGATTCAGAATAGAGCAGGCGTTTAAGTTCTACTGGAAATGGCCGACGGTGATAGCGGCGTTGGGGCTGGCGCAGGCTTATGTGATGAGTGTGATACTGGGGGTGGTACCGTGAGCAAAGAGATGAATGCGGAAGACTGGAAAAAGATACAGAGAATGATGTCCAAAAGATCGCTCTGGATGGTTCATTTCTGCACAGGCTGCGGCGCGGTGGAGATGCCGCCTGTAATGACCTCCCGCTACGATATGGAACGCTTTGGGATGGGCCCCATGGCCACGCCCAGGCAGGCGGATATACTTCTCATAACGGGTTATCTGGCGGTTAAGACCCTGAAAAGAGTTGTTCGTGTTTACGAGCAGATGCAGGATCCGAAATATGTGATAGCCTTCGGCTCGTGCACCATGAACGGAGGAATGTACTGGGATTCTTACAACACGGTGAAGCGCGTTGATAAGTACATACCCGTGGATCTTTACATAGCGGGATGTATGCCGAGGCCCGAAGCGATAATGGACGCGTTTCTCAAACTTATGAAAATGATCGAAGAAGGTAAGGCTGATGGCTGGAAAAGGTACAAAGAGCATTACGAAGAGTATCGCAGAAACCAGATGCGCGTGTTCAGGAGGTGGGATGAATGAACACTCAGGTGCTACTCGAAAATCTGGGTATTCGGTGCGAAAGACTCAAAGTCAAGGGCAATACTGTGCCCCGTTATATGTGCCATGTGGATTCCGAATCTATTGAATCAATTATTGAAAAACTCAAATCCGCAGGGTTCAAACATTTCGTTGCACTCACCTGTGTGGATTGGATAAAGGATGGAGAATTCGAATTGCTGTATCATCTTTTCAGCTACGAATCCCGTGAGGACGTGTTTCTCTCGGTTCGTATCCCGCGCGATGCTCCCATAATGAAAACGCTGAGACATCTGTTCCCCCAAATAGAAACTTACGAACGCGAGATTCACGAGATGTTCGGGGTGGAGTTTGAGGGCAACGACAGACTCGGCGAGTTCATACTTGAAGACTGGGACGATATGCCGCCCATGCGCAAGGATTTTGACACCGAAGAGTACGCTAAAAGAAAGTATTATTCCGTGCCCCTTGTGGATGAAGGTGATGGAAAATGAAGGAGTATGAGCTGTTCATAGGTCCGCAGCATGTTGGTATAACGGGTAACTTCCTTGTTCATCTCTGGGTGGATGGAGATACGGTTGTTAAAGCTGAAGCGCATCCAGGTTATCTGCACCGCGGATTTGAAAAACTTATGGAGCGCAGAACGTGGTATATGAATGTTGCACTCATACCCAGAATCTGCGTTCCCGAACCCGATGTCAATGAAGCAGCGTATGCGATGGCTGTGGAATCGCTTATGGACTGGGAAATCCCCGAGCGTGCAAAGTATATACGTACAATGGTGCTTGAGATGGCCAGGATAGGTGCACATCTTTTCGGACTCGGTGGACATGCCGGCTCTCTTGGTCTCTATACGGTTTCCCACTGGACGATAGGTGACAGGGATTACATACTCGATCTCTTTGAGCAATTAACTGGAGCACGTATTTATCACATTTACATATTCCCGGGCGGGGTCAGATGGGACATTCCTGATGGCTTTCTCAGAAAACTTGAGAAAGTGCTGAATTATCTTGAACGACGACTGGAATTCTACGATAACATTCTTTTCAAAAACAAAATCGTGTTTGAGAGAACACCCGGAATAGGTGTAATTCCCAAGGATAAGGCCATAGAATGGGGAGTAACGGGTCCTAATCTGAGAGCCTGTGGCTATGAATACGACATACGCAAACTAGATCCATATGCGGCGTATCCTGACCTTGATTTTGAGATTCCACATTATCCTGATCTAGGGGAATTCGATGTATTATCTGATGGGGGTGACGCTTACACACGCCTCGTTATCCGGAGACTTGAGATAGAGCAGAGTATAAATATTCTGCGTCAAATTATAAAAAAGATGCCTTCTGGCGATTATACTCTGAAAAGACCGAATCCGCTCGCATGGAAGGTACCTGAAGGTTATGCGTATGCCCGTGTTGAGAGTTCCAAGGGTGAGTATGGATACTTGGTTGTAAGCGATGGCGGCAAGATGCCGTACAGAGTGCATGTTCGTGGGCCATCGTACACGCACGGTGTTAATGTGATCGAAACCATACTGAAAGGAGCGAATATTGCGGATGTATCGCAGATACTGTTCAGCCTGGATATATGCCCGCCAGATTTGGAGAGGTGAGTAAGGATGAGTATAATAAAACCATTTAAGGCTCTTAAGCATCTTGTGCTCAAACCGCACACGATCCGCTATCCATATCAGGAGCATCGGGATATTGAGGGCACGGAGCTGCCCACTGAAAGGTACAGGGGCTTTCACTCAAATGATATTGAAAAGTGCATAGGCTGTCAGATGTGCGCAAAGGTGTGTCCCGCGAATGCCATAACCTATGTTAAGATAGAAAATGCGGGTAAGAAGGGATTGAAATGGAGACCCGTGGTGGATTACGGGCGCTGCTGTTTCTGCGGATTCTGCACCGATGTATGCCCCACCAAATCGCTTAAACTCACTCCGAGATATGAGTTGATAAGCGAGGACATTGAGCATTATCGTTTCATACCCACCGTAAAAGTGGCTGAGAAAGAAGACAAAGTTCTTGATATTAAGGAGGTTCTTTTCTCGCCGGATGAATACGAACCACCCGCTGAGGAGTGAGGAAATTTATTAATATGTGTTTTCCTTAATTATTTTTATGCGACTTTACGATTTCAAACGGGGACATAAAAAAACCATAGATGATATCGAGAAGATAATGCGGGAGATGTTCGGTGAGGTGCGCCGCGAGGGCGAGAAACTTATATCCTCTTACAAAGGACTTGAGAGAATTGAGATCTGGTTTCACAAGGGAAAAATGGCAGCAGAGACGAGATCGAAGAAGGTCAGCAACGAAGATGCTATGGACACGCTTAAAAAATGGAATGAGTTTCTTTATCGGGTGACAGGTTACACGGCTAAGGAAAGAAAAAAGAAGATGACGAAAAGTTAGGGCATTATCCCGAACATCGTCTTTTTTCAAACGAAATAGAAACATACATCATTTATACGATGTCATTATCACAAAATTTTATATAGTATGTTATCTAATACACTTTTGGGTGGAGTAATATGAAATCGGATATTAAGCCCAGTAGAGTGGGTAGGGAAGTGAGCAGTTTGGGAAGGCATATCCCCGAACGTAGAGATACCCGAAGATTGAGAAAGATGCTAGTACCTGTGATTGTAATAGCGTTGCTTTTGCTGGCAGGGATCTATTTGATGGTGCCGGGGAGCACGGAGCATACAACGAACACCACTGTATACGCGTTGGTAGAGCTCAAGACTCCACAGACGTTGGAAGAGCTGAAGAGTGCAGGAGTGAAAGTGGTACATATTTACGACTATTATGCGCTGGTAGAATATCCGGAGAGTGTAAGCACGAGGGTTGCGAATGCGCCGTTGCATCCGGTGGATTATCATCTATGGTTCCAGACGGGGAAGTTTGATGCGGCAAATATACCGAGCATACCGGAGAAGTACAGAGCAACATCGAATACGGAGCTGTATGTGGTACAGTTGATAGGGCCGGCGACGCCGGAGTGGCTGGCGGAGTTGAGAGGCTACGGAGTGAAGATATACAGATATTATCCGAACTATGCATACCTTGTTAGAATAAAGAGTACGAGTGTAGAGACGATCCAGAATCTTCCGTTTGTGAAGGGCGTATATGTATATC
>WAOZ01000134.1 GCA_015520975.1 DHVE2 group archaeon
ATAGTGAGGATAATCTCTGTAAATATTCTCGTTGCATTTACCAAAAATTATCAGGGAGTTACCCAGAAGACACGGCGCCGCAGTATCACAGCAGGACATTATTTCTCTCATCTCGTCATTCACAAAGCCTATTCTTTCCGAGAATTTACGACCTATGCGAATTGCCCTCTCAAGCGTTGGATCTTTTAAAAATTCGTCCATCGCTCTGACACCCACTCTCTTTATAAGTTTTCTTTTCTGCGGATCGGAAAGTATCTCTGAGGTATCAATCTTCTCACCGAGAATCACAAGCACCGCCGTGCTGAATGGAGAGTATATTCTATCCACAACGCCGTACGGCTGAATGCCGTTTTTCATACGAACCGTTATACCGCCCTCGTACTGTGTGGCAACATCGCCCAACCCTTTTTTCGATTCTATCTCCACGGTATGCGCAATTTGCGCTGCTTCAAGTGCGGTTGCGCCTGTATACGGCGCAATTGCAAGCGCAGTGCTCAAACTTGCCGCCGCACTCATTCCAAATCCCTGTGATACGGGAAGTTTTAACTCCGTTCTGATCACTCCTGTGAACCCCATTTTTTCAGCCACTTTTTCCTGAAGAGTATTCTCGGATTCAGCGCCGTTGATGTAGACTTTCAACACACTGGATTTCTCCACCGTGGTTACGGCCCCGGGCATGACGCACACTCCAACACCACGGGAGCCCTTTTCAAGGGGATTCACAGCGTCAATTATTTCGAAAAAAAGTGTAACACTTCCGGGGGAATATGCTTTCATAGTGCCTCAGCCACCAGTTCCACAAGCTTTCTTGCAAGCCCACTTTTCGGACCTTCATATCTCTCCATTTCGCCGTCGCTGAAAATTATTATCGCCTTTGTCTCATCTTTCCGGACATTTTCAAGAAGATTTGCCACGATTGCGTCCAGTTCGTATTCATCCATCCTTGCGCGGGCGATTTTTATCAGTTCTTCTTCAGATATCCCACTCTCCGCTTTGAATCCCACAAGGTAGCCTCTGTACTCTTTTCTGAGCTCCTTTAAAAATTTCGGGTTTTCCATCAACTCAACATTTTTCATCTCATTTAGAGATTTGATTTTGCCATCACGATATACAGGGCGATAATCAGGAAGCGCCGCGGGCACTATTATCGCATCGTAATTCAGAAACTCCGGGATTCTTTTGAGAAGCGACTCTATGCCGGAAAATCTCTCCACACGCAGAAAAGAGGGTATGGGTACCTGCATCAGCCCGATCAGAAGGGTTACCTCCGCGCCAAGATAATAGGCGTATTTTGCGATTTCCACCGCAGTGCGACCCGTGGATAGATTTGTGAGTATTCGGAAATTGTCGTATTTTTCATATCCCGCACCGCCTATCACAAGCACTCTCTTTCCCCTTAGTTCGTTTCGCAGACGATGCATTATCTCAGCGGCAATGTGCTCTCTAGATGGCATCTTGAGTTTGCCTTCTTCCAAAAGAGGGGATATGAAGACGCAGTGCTCCTTTAGAATGTTTATGTTTCGCTGAAGTATGGGATTCTCGTACATCCGCGCATCCATAGTGGGCACAAATATGCATTTTTCTAAATTTGCGAGAATCAGAGTTGTAACCGCATCATCCGCTATGCCGCACGCGGCCTTGGATATCACATCGGCAGTTGCGGGAGCAACAAGCACGGCATCGCATTCTTCAAGATGCTCGCTCAGCCCGCTTAGTGTGCATACCGGCCTATGCCCCGTGGCAAAGAGCAGGGAATCCTCGCTTACAAACTTAAGCGCGTTTTCGGTCATGTACGGCACAACATCCGCACCGTGGCGTATCAATTCGCGTGCAATCTTTACTGTCTCAACAGCCGCGATACCACCCGTTACGCATAAACATATCTTTTTGCCGAGCAAAATATCGCTTTTCTCACATTTTATTTTCTCGGATGAATGCATGGATGTGCATTTCACCATATCATATAAACCCTTTCTATTTGATTCTCGTGGAAAGCTGTTCAAGAATCTTCCTTATTTTTCTGAGTTCCCAGTAAGAGAGGAAAAAGAGCACAAACAGTGCTGTTGTCACGGGCAGCCATACCTCCCAGTAAATTGCATCCATATTCATTGCATAGTTATTTTCTAATTAAATTTTTTGCAGATTCTGTGATTTGAAAATCATCAACCACAAATCCCCAGAAAACTGCACTTTTTGAGAACCTGCTCCACTTTTTAGATGCTGATGATGTGAATTTTTCAGATGATGGGTTAAATTTTTATTCTAAAATGAAATAACCTCTTTGATGGGCTGTGAGGTAACAAAGTTCCGAATAACTTCTATGTGGTGGGTTATATGAATAAAAATTTCGTACAATTGGAGGTACTTGCGCAATTGCGGTTTTGCCCTTCGGGCTGTGCCTAACGGCACAGTTCCCTCAAACCCTAACGAAAAAATAACCATGTTATCTAACTCCCAGAAGGGG
>WAOZ01000135.1 GCA_015520975.1 DHVE2 group archaeon
CAGCACTATTATTCTGCTTAATTGCCAACATATTATTTTTCGCATAAGAAATCCAAATCTCCGAAACTATTATATCTTGGTTTTTCTACACACTCTTAATGGAATCCGTTAAGGATTTGCTCGTGGAGATCAAAGAGAGATCGGAACTTATCGTGGACCTTGCTTATTCAGCCGTCATTCTCGACAGTGAAGATATGGCAATAGAGGTTCAGAAACTGGAAAAGGAGATTGACGACCTAGTGTACAAAATAAGGATCAAAACCATGCTCGCTGCCACCAATCTGGAGGAGGCAGAGCAATTGGCAGGCATACTGCAGGTTGCAGATGCTGCAAAGAACCTTGCAAACGCCGCCGCGGATATAGTGTATCTTCTTGACATGGATATTACATCGAGACCGTTTTTACCGAGTTTGTTCATAAAAGCGGATGAGAAAATCCATGTGGTTCGGGTTTATGAAAACTCAACGATTGTGAACAGAACTATAGGTGAACTGAATATTGAGGCGGAGAGCGGTGTGAGAATAATAGCAATCAAGAGGGGGCGGGCGTGGATCTACGATCCGGAAGATGATGTCAGGATAAAATCAGGGGACATACTGATAGTCAGGGGCACAGAAGACGGTTACGAATTTCTGGACCGCGTTGCAAGGGGTGAGGAGAGTTGGGATTAGGTGAGATGCTCATTCAGATGAAAAATATGTCTGAGCTTATGGTTGACCTTGCGTATTCCGCGCTCATATTCAACAACCGTGAAATAGCCGAAGAGGTTAAATATCTTGAGGAGAAGGTTGATGAACTCTATGTGAGAATCCAGGAAGAATCCATAAAGCAGGCTGTTGATGAGAGAAATCCCGAAAAGGCATTGGTTATTATTCGACTTGCAACCAGCATAGAGGCCATATCCGATTCTGCAGTTCAGATAGCAGATGTGGTGCTTAGAGATATTGAGCCGCATCCTATACTGCGCGAGAGCATAAAAGAGAGCGACATAACAATAACCATCGGCCGTGTCTCCGATAAGAGCATCCTTGCAGGAAAAACTCTTGGAGAACTCAACCTCGCCAGCGAAACCGGGATGTGGGTCATCGCCATAAAGAGAGGAAAAAAATGGATTTTTGGTCCGACAGAGAACACGCGTATCGAAGCGGGAGATATATTGCTCGCCAAAGGTCCAATAGAGGGTGTGCCGCATTTCCGAAAACTCTGTAGCGGCAAGGATAAGAAACTTTAAATACCATTGTCCATAAGCAAAGCGCAATGAAAAACATCAACGCCAGATTTCTGGGAGGAGCTGAGGAAGTCGGAAGCCTCGGATTGTATATGGAGATAGATGAACTCAGGCTTCTGTTCGATTACGGATTGACCCCCTCCAAACCTCCAACATATCCAATGCCCGCACCGCCGATGGATTCCGTGTTTTTAACGCATGTACATCTGGACCATTCGGGAATGATCCCGAGAATTTCCACAGAGCACGATGTTAACATATACGCAACACAGCCGACCATTTCGGTACTGCCACTTATGTTAAACGATACCATAAAAGTGGCAAACATAGAGGGTTTTCCCATTCCCTATACGAAGGAGGAAGTAGAAGGGGTTATGGACAACCTCATACCCGTTGAGTACGGCAAGCCTGTTGAGATGGGCTCGCTGGAGATCATCCCGCATAATGCAGGCCATATTCCCGGAAGCGCCATGTACGAGTTGCGAGATGAGAGGAAGATACTGTTCACCGGTGACATTCAAACTGTCAATACCCATTTGGTATGGGCAGCAAAACCCGTTAAAACAGATGTGCTCATTATGGAGAGTACCTATGCGGGCAGAGAGCATCCTGACAGAAACGAAACGGAAAAGCTGTTCATAGAAAAAATAGAGGATGTGGTCTCGCGCGGCGGTGTGGCGATAGTGCCCGCATTCGCCGTTGGTCGCACGCAGGAAATCATGCTTATACTCGCAAAAACCGACTTTGAGGTCTGGCTCGACGGTATGGGCAGATTCGTAACAAATCTGTTTTTACAGAACCCGGGATATCTTAAATCTGCCAAAAAGCTCAAAAAAGCGAAGAATCGCATAAACATCGTAAGACGCAGAAGCGATAGAAAAAAAGCCCTTCGTGGAGAGGTCATAATCACGACGGGAGGCATGCTTGAAGGAGGCCCCGTGCTTCATTACATAAACCATCTCAAAAACGATACGAGAAGCGCCATTCTGCTCACGGGATATCAGGTTGAGGGTACAAATGGCAGATTGCTCATGGATGAGGGAATTCTGGACCTCTACGGCGTAAAGGAGAAAATAGATAGTGAAGTTGTGTTCTTTGATTTCTCCGCGCACGCGGGCCACAGCGAACTTGTGGAATTTGCAAGAAAATGCTCCCCGGAAAAAATCGTGCTGATGCACGGAGATTCCAGAGAGAAACTCGCAGAAGACCTTAAAAATCTTGGATTCGAAGTAATAATGCCGAAAAACGGAGAGAGCTTTGTTATTTAGCGCGTCTGACAGTTATGGGTATAACACCCTTTTCAAATTCGTATATGGCTATATCCAGAGGATCTATTAACTCTTCAGGAACATGCGTCAGAATAGGGGCACCCATGGCTATCTGAAGCGCGCGAGCCCCGATGATTCTTGCTTTTTCAAACCGAGTATATTCCATAAAAACCACCGCGGGGGATTAACCAGTTTCGCTATTTAAAGTTTTCGCATCATCTCGGATTCACATCTTGAATCAAGGGAATCATGCAATAATTTAGGAAAAGGATATATTCTTAATCGTCATTGAAGGTA
Organism: DHVE2 group archaeon; assembly: GCA_015520975.1. Taxonomy (GTDB): domain Archaea; phylum Thermoplasmatota; class Thermoplasmata; order Thermoplasmatales; family Aciduliprofundaceae; genus S143-98. The sequence goes on from WAOZ01000135.1 coordinate 2,794, forward strand.
CTATGAAAAAGGGAATGTTCATTATCGGCCTTGTAATACTGCTCGTAGGATTGTTTCTTCTGGCAACTTTTCCCTCGCTCTTTTACACTCGCGCTAGGGATCTGAACAGCGATGAATATTCCACGGGCGATAAGGTCACCGTTTACGGAAACATAGATAGAATTGATTATATCTCCCAAATAGACAAAACACTTGTAGAACTTGACGGTAACTTCACCTTCTGGGTAAACGGCGAGCTTAAAGGTTTTGAGGTTGGAGACACTGTTTATGTGACCGTGGAAAAGACCACTCTGTTTCAGTTCGGCCCATGGAAAGCCACCGCATGGGTCGCAGATAAAGATAATGTACATCATCTAATGGACATGCAGATCTATTTCTATCTGCTGATCATCGTAGGTGTAGTCGTACTCATCGCTGGTGCAGCGATCCGATAGTAAAAAATACTATGAACTGTTCATAGCCCCCAGTGTACATAGGAATCGATGACACTGATTCAAGAAGCGGTATGTGTACCACTTATTTAGTAGTTGTACTGCTCAGAGAATTTCAGGATATTGCGGACATTATAGGCTTTCCGAGACTGGTTCGTCTGAATCCAAATGTACCATGGAAAACCCGCGGAAACGGCGCCGTAACACTCAGATTCGGCATTGGCGCTGGATCCAGAATCCAAATTGGACACATAGAGGGGGAGCCTGTTTACGCATACAGCAAACTCAAAAAAACTGTGTGTATAGATGTTGAGGATATTGTAAAAGCTGTTGAGAGATATTTCCAACTCAACGACCCAAACACAAATCCGGGCATCGTTTTATCGCATAAAAAGCCCGGAGAGCGAATTTACTGGATGGCTGTTAGAGATATTGTGAACATTGAAGATATCCGGGACGAATTAAAAAGAATTAACGCAAGGCACAAATGCTTTAAAGACTGCAGAGGTTTAATAGGTGCAACGGCATCCATCGCGTGGCGCCCCCGGAAATACACTTACGAGCTTCTCGCCTATCTGCCCGAGAGCGAATGGAGTTCGGAACGCACCATTTCTAAAAGCAGCGTGCTGAAAATAAACGAGAAATTCAAAACGCTGTTTGACACATACGATAATATGAATGATTATGTTGCCATAATGCCCAGATCAAAAACTCCCGTGCTATACGGATTGCGAGGTACCAATGTTGATGACCTTCGTCGCGCAATGAAACTCGTGGACTCGATTCCACAACCTTCTTCGTACCTCATATTCAAAACAAATCAGGCCACGGACGATCATATAGTAAAGAAAAAAATATCATCGGTGAAGGCATACGAAAGCGTGAGAATTAAAGGCACGGTGATTTCAAAACCAAAGGTGATAGAGGGGGGACATATTATATTTTCCATCAGTGATGGGAGCGGTATGATTGAGTGCGCGGCATATGAGCCAACAAAACAGTTCAGAAACATAATAAAAGCCATTATTCCGGGAGATGTTGTTGAGGTATTCGGCGGGGTTCGGGGCGAGCCGTTAACGGTGAATATCGAAAAAATAAGAATCATAAAACTGGAAGAGATGAGAGTTAAAATCAAAAATCCCGCATGCCCGATTTGCGGAAAAAGTATGGAAAGTATCGGCAAAAACAAAGGATATCGGTGTCGAAAATGTGGAACCAGAGCTTCTGAAAAAGATGCAGAATACAGAACGCTACCGCGAGAAATTCATGAGGGGTGGTACGAGGTACCTGTGTGCGCCAGAAGGCATCTGAGCAGACCGTTAAAACTCATCGCAGATATTTAAGAACCTCTTTTCTAACACTGTTCAGTTCCTCGTCCGTCAGATCGGGCAGCTCGCCAATCTTCCCGTTCTTTCTGCTCACACCTTCCCCGGCGCCGACAAACATACCTTCGCTCACAATACCGCGTATATCTGCCGGAGGCAGCATTGCCACGGGAATCATGTCCCCTTCCTTAACGGTAAGGTCGTTTGTAATCACTGTTATCATCCTGCCCACATTGACATTGCATATTTTCAGCCTGTCTGCATTCGGATGCTTGTGCAAGCTTTCAACGCGTCCAAGCCGTATGTCCACAGCATAAGCGGGATCTGGCGGTAAACGCAGCCTGTTATCCAGATTGTAAATAATATTCATTCCGAATTTCAGTTTTGCAATCTTTTCCGTATCTACGCCTTTGCTGCGCATAGTTCTTGACCAGTCCGCGCCTCCAAGTGCATCAAGGAGCTTTTTCATAATGGATTTCAGCTCTTCAAAATATTCCCTCAGATCATCGAGTTCCGCATACGAATATTTGATTTCCAGAATTTTCTTCTCCGCCTCTGTTATGAGATTCACTGCCTCTTTAGGCATGTGCTTTGTGTTTCTGAATATGTTTTTCATCTCTTCGGCACATCGCTCGGCCATCAGTATTCTGGAATCCTCGGCGGTGTTCATATCAGACCGTAAAGCATATTATTTAAAAAC
>WAOZ01000136.1 GCA_015520975.1 DHVE2 group archaeon
ATCCCCTGCTTGCATTCTCACGGATTGCGATGTATGGCATTCCATCCTTGCTCAGCACAAATCGGATGTTTCGCAGGGAATCGTAGCCCTTGTCCGCATAGACTTCCTCTATTTTCTTCTCTTCCTCCAAAAGAGGAATGAGATAAGGAGAATAGTTCACATGCCATTCAGTAACGATTGCGTTGGTAATGAGCTTTGTGTCGATATCCACAGCAGCGTGCAATTTCAATCCCTCTCTGAGCTTTCCTATCTCTCCGATTCGCTGCGTGTAGTAGTATGAACGGTAAGAAATTTGAATACCTGTGGAGTCCACGGCAAATTTGCTCGGTATTCCTATCGTTTTTACCACTTCTTTTATCACAAAGCAATCCACCGATCTGGTATCCTTTTTAACTCCCTGGAAATTGTGCACAACCCCCTTTCTTTAAAAGAAAGGTGTTTTATCCCCAAAGAACATTAAACTTTGGAGCATTCTCTCAACACTCCCAACATACTGTGCCAGCACTATGAGCATTATGTGCCGGCATATCTTCGGTAGCAGGAGGTTATAGGAACCCGCTGGTGGTTCCTATGTGAATACTTGCTCCAGTACATCGGTATCTTTGCTCTCTTGAGCGCCCTCAACCCAATCTTTACACTCTTTATCAAATCGAATTTTCTGCTCATTGGCTATAAATGTGCCATATTTTATTTTTCTCTAGGATTGCAACTTACCCGAAACGATAAATCTTTATAAATAGTCAAGTTATGGATTCATTTATGATTCAGCGCCTGCGCGGATTTCGAGACATGTATCCAGAAGCTATGCGTGCCAGAAGGATAGTATTCAATAAAATTTGTGAGATTGCTCTTGAATTCGGATTTCACGAGATAGATACTCCAAGCGTTGAGCACCTTGATCTGTTTCGCGTTAAAAGCGGAGAGGAAATAATAAAGCAAACTTTTTCATTCGTGGATAAAGGTGGCAGAGAGATCACACTTATTCCTGAACTGACGCCATCTGTTGCAAGGATGATCGCATCCAGAAAAGATCTCGTCAAACCCGTGAAATGGTTTTCATTTCCGAAAATGTGGAGATATGAAGAGCCGCAGAGCGGAAGACTGCGTGAGTTTTATCAGTTCAACGCCGACATATTCGGAGTGGAGAACATCTCTGCCGATGCCGAGGTCCTTGCTCTTGCCATGGAAATTCTCGACTCTTTAGGATTGAAAAACAAATATGTAATGAGGGTAAGCGACAGGGTGCTTATGGAGAATATACTCAAATCTCTGGGCATAAAAAGAGTGGAAAATGCGTTTTACCTCATCGACAGAAAGGATAAAATCCCGGAGGATGAATTTTACGAATCTTTGAAAAAGATTTCCTCCGAAGATTCAGCGCAGCAGCTCGTAGAAATACTTTCGTTAAAAGGCGAACCGGATAAAGTGCTTTCAAAACTGAAAGATACCGAAAGAAAAAATACATTGCTGGAACTGAGGGATCTCGTTAAGGCATATTCTAAGGAGTTCATCCTCGATCTTTCCGTTGTCAGGGGGTTGGCGTACTACACGGGTATCGTTTTCGAAGCGCACGATGCTAAGGGCGAACTGCGTGCCATTCTTGGCGGCGGCAGATACGACAATGTTGTGGAACTTTTCGGCGGGCAGCACACACCCGCGGTTGGCTTCGGTATGGGCGATGCCGTGCTGGAAATACTTATGAAACGCGAAGGCGTGTGGCCTGAGGAAAAAATTGAAGTGGACTTTTTTGTGGCGATAATCCCGGGATACAGAAAAGAAGCAATTAAAATCGCCACACTGCTGAGAAAGAAAGGTTTTCATGTGGATATTGAACTGCGGGAAAGAAGCATTAGTAAACAGTTGAAGTATGCCAACAGAATCAATGCAAAATATACCGTAATTGTTGGAGATGAAATTAAAAAGAACAGGGTAACGGTTAAAAATATGGAAACAGGTGAACAGAGACTGGTAAATATCGACGATATCGATGCAATCATCCAACCTTGATTTTGACCACTGTTTTATCCGCGCCTTCTGTCATTTTGCTTAAAATTTTAATATCAACCGGCTCTTTATAGTACTTTGCTGATTCTTTAATTAGCGTTAGAAACAAAGCATCGAGTTTGTAGGGGGATACATATTCCATAGTTATCTCTTTCTCATCGTCATTTGCTTCGATGATTCTTATTTTTCCAATTTCGCAGCAAAAAGCACCGGGTATTGAATCATGGATTCGGGGAATGTTGAGAAGGAAGGAATACAAATCAGGATATTTCTTTGATATATCTGGATATTTATTCATCAAATATTCGAAAACTATTGGTGCAAAATGCTCTTGAAATCTCGCTGGATCTGTGTAATTAAGCACTCGCATTACAGCACCTACAAATCTCGTGAATTCATCGATTGAATAACTTTTTAATTCCCGAAAATTTATTTCTCCATATTCTTTTTTGAGTTTTTCAATGCCATTCATTCCCTTTTTATGCTTTACAAACTCAACCATGCCGTTCATTATAGTCCCAAGCATGGTTTATTCAATTGAGGATGACAAGTTAATCACCACCTAATAAAAAATTGTAGATAGAAACGAAAGCATAGAGATAGGAAAGAGCGGAATGGA
>WAOZ01000137.1 GCA_015520975.1 DHVE2 group archaeon
GCTTGATGCTTTTCATCTTCTCCTCTATTCGCTTCTCAACCATCTGCTCCTGCATAATCTGGAGCTTAAGCTGCCTGCCTTTTTCTATGGTTTCTTTATCCACCATATTGATCACCTTCTGATACCAATGCCATACACATATTTTATGCTTGCTGGACAATTATGATCATTTTGATTCTACAAATTCCTGATAAAGGTCTTCAAAGAGAAGTGGGGCCACTTCATATACATTTTTGAGCATCTCTATCGCTAATTTCCTTATTTCCCACTGAGCGTCCTTTGCACACCTCAATTTGAAAAAATGTCTGAGCTCACGAGCGTTCATGGTTACTATGATCTTCGTTTCTATACCCTGGGGAAGAACGAATCTCGCATCCTCTTTGCGTATGCCGTTCTCCACCATTTTTCTATAAAGAGTTGATGCTTTATCCAGCAACTCCTCCACTTTTTCCATATACTCGCTGTTTACAATGCTTTCGGGAACTATAAATTTTGGATTTTTTAGACTGACATACCTCTGACTCTGCTGCGTATAACTTGCAAGTCTGTGGCGCACAAGCTGATGCGTGCATACGCGGGATATCCCCTCTATCGCAAATGTGAATGATGCATGCTCAAACACACTCTCATGGCCCAGCTGTTTCAGTACCTTTATGAGTTTTTCAACTTTTTTAGGGCTCAATTCACGAAATTGCGGGGCGTGTGATATCGCGGCACATTCCGCAACAAGCTTATCCACATCGCCTTCCGCCGGTAAAGAATACGCTATGAGCTTTACTTTCAAACACTCTCCACCTTTACATATCTCCATGGGGGAAAATCGCCGCATATGTTAATTAATTTTCCCATCGGTTTTAAATATAATAAAATCGCTGTATATTTATGGACGAAAAAATAAAGGTGGCGCTTATTTTATCTCTCCTATCTCCGTTTATTGCTGAGGTTATAACCGGCTCAACACCCATTCTTACAGCGATAAATCCTCTGGTTTTCATATTTCTATGGGCCTATTACGGCGCTGGCGTGGTGCTTATGAGAGAAGCGTGGATCAGATGGGGCGGAAATTTTACACGGCTTATGCTTCTTGGATTTTCTTACGGTGTGATAGAAGAAGGGATATGCATAAAAACATGGTTCGATCCTCACTGGAAAGATCTCGGTACGCTGGCATATTACGGAAGAATTGCCGGTATAAACACGGTGTGGGCTGTATGGCTGACAATTATTCATTCCATGCTGAGCATAGTTTCTCCAATAATCATAATCTCAACATTCTATCCAGAATACAAAAATAGGCCATTGTTGAATAAAAAAGGATTGATACTCGCAGCGATTTCATTCACTGTTTCTGGCGCAATCCTGTTTTTATTCCTGAATCCATATACTCCTCCCATCCCACAGTACTTTATTGCAATTATTGTGGTCATCGTTATGATTATGTATGCCAAGAAAATTTCCAGAGAAATCCTGCCGCATATTAAACTCGGAAAAAAGCATCCGTTCATCCACGGATTCATTATAACTGTTTTGCTGTTCATCGTGTTCGCCATATTTCCAAAAACACCCGTACCTTTCCCATTAACAATAACCGTGGGCATAATTCTCGTACTGATGTTTTATTCAACTATGCCCGGACTCACCGATAAAAAGCTGTTCCTGCTGATATTCGGCGCACTCTCATTCTGGATGATACCCTACGATATTATCTTGGAACTGAATCATGCGCTGTTTATGTCTCTCACAGGCATAGTTGCGTGGACGGTTCTGTATTTAAAATACAGGAAGAGATTTTCGCATAAAGAGTGCAATCAGCGATATCAGCAGAACAACGAACCACAGCGTATATGATGAAAATTCGGGCACCGGTGAGACCAGATACAGGTTCAGCTGTGCTGCGCCCGGCGCGGCATTCACGCTCGTCGTGTTCGTGTCGTAATACGTGCCGTCTATCGCTCCTGGATTACTGCCGTCATCCGCATACACCAGTATTTTGTCCCCAATGCTGTACGCATGCGGGAATTGATCTATGTAGTATTCATAGTACCCACTCGCATTCGTGTACACTGTCACATTCTCTCCCGTTACCGTATCAGTTATGTTCACCGCTATGTTCGCCAGCGGCGTGCCGCTGCTGTCATACACATATCCGTATACCCTGTATCTTGATGCGTAGATGTATATGTCTATGTAATCGTACGCACCCCAGTTGCCATTCGCATCTCTGCCATGCACATAGATCCTGTGATAGCCCCTGCTCAAACTGAACGGATCCAGCGTTATATTCACAGACTCCACCGCGCTGTCAAACGCACCATCCGTCGCATACAAGGCCGTACCTGTGCCCGACGCCCCTATCGCATCTATGAAATACTCCGCTCCCGCTATCGTGCTGTTACCGCTCTCCACATCGCTCACTATCGCACTCAAACTCAAACTCTTCACATACAC
>WAOZ01000138.1 GCA_015520975.1 DHVE2 group archaeon
CGGAGGATACTTTATTTCTGAGAGTTCTCTGGTTCCGTGGGGAAACAGAAGCCTATCATCGCGAGCATATTTCACATAGGCAGCGGAATCGAAAAAATCGATGCCCAGAAGTGCGGCTAACGGGAAAAACATGGGATGTCCGGCGCCAAATAAATGCACGGGCTTGGAGAAATCCAGATACATTTTCGAGCGGACAATAGCCTCCACAACTTCCGCATATCTGTATTCCTCCATTAAAGGCACCACGCCTCCAATTGCATAGTAATCGAATCCAAGTTCGTTCATGCGTTTCGCGGAATATTCACGAAGATGTGGAAAAATTGATCCCTGAATGACACCCGCTAAAAGCATATCGCCTTTTACACTCAGAGCCTCAGCGCCCCTCTTGAGAGTTGTTTCTATGGCTTTTTTAACATAGTTTTCGTCATGATACGGCTCGGTGAAAACATCAAGGATGGTACCTATATCCGAGCCTATCTCTCTCTGGAATTCCACGATTTGTGTATTTGTAACTTCAACATCTCCGTAAACATGCTGCTGAAATGTGCCGCTGTCGGTCATTATCAGACCATCAAAATTCAGCATACGGTGTAACCCCTCTTTAAGTGCTCTATCTCTCAATTTTCTGCTTTTCCATATTATGTAGGAGTTGGTGATAAGCGCATCTATGCCAAATCGGGATTTCATTTCATCTGGTGGAATAATCACAAGATTCGGATTGATAACCGGCATTAAAGCTGGAGTTTCCACATTTTTGAACGCACAGATCCTCGCCATACCGTCGCGGTGTTTGAGCTCCATACATTCCGAAAAGGTTATGCTGTATTTAAAGGGGAAGGATTGGTTCTTCGATATCCAAAGGCATTAAAACAAATTCACAGTAAGGCGCGCCTTCTCCTGTACACATTATTTCCTCGCCTTTATATGGTTTTCCAGCGTATTCGGCCATTATCCCTGTAATTACACCCCTCAGAAAATGGCATTTTTTCTCGTTCTTGAATTCCTGCGTATTCTTATAACTGGCGGCTTCGAATGATTTGTATATCCTTGCATGGCCGATGAGCTCATGCTCTCTCTTCTCAACTTTGATTGTTACGATACCCCATCCGAAATACCACGCTGAAGCGGTGCATAAATCTATCGCCATATCGTCGTTTCCTGTGAGCTCTTTATATCTGCGAAAAATAGCTTTTCCGCTGTGATAACCGCCCCTGTAAAGTATGGCTGCAGCCGCCTCCTCACCTGCAAATTCCACGATATCTTTCATAAGCCCAGCGGTGAAATACTCCGTGCTCATAACCACGAACCTGTGTTTTAATCTTTTAATCACGCCCCTGTCCGAAAACGGAGGCTCATCTGTTAGCGTTTCCATAATCTTTTTAGCCTTCGCAAGCGCGTTTTGCTCATCCTCAAAATCTTCCCACCCTTTCATAGTATTAAAACATACACCTAAAATTATTTAAAGTGTTGCTTTTTTTGCTCCAAATTTTTTATTATATGCGGTAGATATTTCACACTCTCTATGACCACATTTGCACCATATTTCAGCAGTTTTTCATGACTTTCGAGTCCTGTGAGCACGCCGACTGTGAACACACCCACCTCTCTGCCAGAGACCATATCTGGCCAGTAATCACCCACAAACACCGTCTCATTTTCAGATGCTCTGAATTCTTCCATAGCCTTTCTTATCATCTCGGTCCTTCTTTTTCCGTCTTCGTAGTGGTCGTAGCGTGTGTAGATTCTGTCCACGAACTCCAGCAATCCGAATTTTTTCAATTCCTCTCTAACTGTTTCCATGGGTACAATTCTCCCCGTGGTGATTACTATGTACTTTCCCTCATCTTTGAGATATTTAAGAACCTCCACTGCACCATCGATAACTCTATCTTCATCATCTCTGTGAACATAGTTTGATAGAAAATATTTCCAGAACTCATCCGCGCTTACATTGAAATGTCTGTTCAGCACATCGTTTGCATAGTCTTTGATGAATATATCCCAGTCCACTTCCCTCTCGCCAAAGTGAGCCAGGGTTTCATTAAAAACTCTGTGAAATCTGGGAAGCGTGTTTATGAGCGTCTGATCAAGGTCAAATATCACAAGCTTAATCACGGGGTTCAATCCTCCATCTCATACTCCACGCCGTACATTGATTTGATGTAATCCACTATGTCCTCAAGTTTTTTGCTGTGGTATTCCACCTCGTTGCGCCCGGTAGCGTAATAGTGCCTGAAGATCTCAAATCTCTGATAGACCTCGTTGTATCTTATGGATACTATGTATTTGCTTCGTCTGGTGGGAGATGTGATATTTATCTCGCCACCCTTGCGCAGTCGAGATGCCGAAACCTTCCTTTCGCTCATTCTAACACACCACACTGAATACTGCGGAATTGCTTATGGAAAAAAAGTATAAAAAAGTTTCAAAAACCATCAATCAGTATCCGTGGAGAAAAGTTTCTTTTTCTGCTCCTCAGTCAGATCAGATTCTTCGAGTTCTTCTAGTTCTCTTTTTTCGCTTTCCTTTTCTTTCTTTTTCAAATCCTTTTCTATCTCCTCGTAGGAGGGTATCGGTCCGAGAACAGTATCCGCTTTTCCTACTATTCTTTCAAGGTCCTGATAGGTCATCGGGGAGAGTTTCTCCTCCTTCTCTTCACCTGCAAGGTATTTCGCTGTGGATTCTATAAGTTTCGTGATTTCGAATGGGAATATTATTTTGGTCGCCTGTCCGTTAGCAACCTTTGCCAGCGTATCTAGTGAAAGAACACTCAATGCACGGGAACTCAGTGTGGCTGAGCCGAGGGATATGATTCTGTATCTCTGCGCCTCGCCCTGCGCTTTCAGAATGGTTGCAAGACGCAAACCTTCTGCTTCGAGAATCTGTGCCTGTCTCTTACCTTCCGCTTCAAGAATCCTTGCTTTCTTCTTACCTTCTGCCTCAAGAATCTGGCTTCTTTTAACGCCGTCCGCTTTGAGTATAGCGGCTCTTCTCTCTCTTTCCGCGGCGGTCTGGGCTTCCATCGCCTGCTTTACGCGTGGTGACGGATCAACCTCTTTGATTTCCACGGCCTCAACCTTCACACCCCATTTATCGGTCGCCTCATCAAGTATGTCTCTGAGTTTTGAGTTTATCTGGGCTCTGTTGTAGAGTATCTCGTCTAGTTCCATGTCGCCTATCACGGATCTAAGCGTGGTTCTTGCAAGATTTATCGTTGCGAGTTTGTAGTCCTGCACTTCAAAGTATGCCTTGTATGGGTCGATCACTTTTATGTAAATCACTGCGTCCACAACCGTTGGCGAGTTATCCCTTGTAATGACTTCTTGCTTGGGCACATCCCATGTCTGCGTTCTCAGATCCATTCTCACCACGGTGGCGAATGGCCATACAAAGTGGTATCCCGGATCAAGGATCCCTCTGTACTTGCCCAAGAAAATATAGATTCCTCGCTCGTATGGCCTTATGATCCGTACCACTCTCCCTGCCAGCAAAAATATCAAAAATATTATAAAGAACACAGACAGCAAAAATCCTGCAACTGCCACATCCATTTTTCACACACCTCCTTCAATTTTTCTAAATCTCTCTTTCCAAATTTCTTTATTAAGAGACACCAGCGGAATCACATCCTCAATCTCTATCTTTGTAACTCTGGTGCCCCATTTTCTTGCGCCCTCGTTGGTGAGTTCCATAGCAGTATTTGCTATC
>WAOZ01000139.1 GCA_015520975.1 DHVE2 group archaeon
GATACCATCGAGAGCGAACACAGCAAAATTTCAGTGGCGTCTGTTGTGGCAGATTTCCTCAAATCGCTCTGAAACTTTTCACATAGATACTCCATTCGAACTCATCGTAATATATATTTCCACCGCTCCATTCTATCTCTCCACGCTGGTTATCGACGGGATCCGAGCGCCAGAACTTTTTATTTGGGGTTAGTATGCTCTGAATATCATCATTTGCTATCATACGAAACGCATCTAAATTCCCAAAATAAAAATTCCATCGTTTTGGATTGTTCTTTCGCGCGTTGCCGAATGATAAATCAACAGGCATCCAGCCTCTATCTTCAACGAAAACCTGTGCCCAGTCATGAGGACCGGCAAATTTTGGAGTGACAAACCATCCGCTCTGCCATTTGGCCCTAACACCCACTGCCCTGCAAAGGGTTATGAACAGAAGTGCCTGCACCCCGCAATCTCCACGAAGTGATGACGCTGCAAATTGGGGTATGTTTTCATAGGTTCCGTACTCTCTCACATAAGTGTACCGAATTTTGGTGGTGATCCACCTGTATATCCTCCACGCCTTTTCTAACGGATCGTCAACATCGCCTGCAATTCTATCCGCAAGTTCTTTTATAAACGGCGTGAATAAAATATGCGGCGGCTTCTCTTCCAGCGCGCGATTGTACTCAATCGCATATGATTCGCCCACGCTTTCATTTATCTCGTACGAAAATTCAATCTTAAACTCCCGCTCTTTTGATTCAAAATACGCGGTTCTCTGCTCGGCTGTTTCATCGGCAATGACCTTAACATCCGGCTTTGCACTCAGAATTTTCACATTTTCTTGCTGATAGCCCACGCGGGGCACCGGCAACCACACACGATACTTTTCATTTTCTGGTATTTTTTTGTTGATCTTTATCTTTATACCCGCTGTAATCTCATATCTCTTTGGTGTTGCACCCTGGATGAGTTTATCCACTCTCTCATTAACCACCTTTTTAGCATATTCCCTGTTCGTATCGCGCCTTATTCTACGCCGATTAGCATCCTCGCAAAGAAAACACAGGTTATCAAGAAACCTCGAATGAAAATATCTCTCCCCATTTACCACGATGTTATCGATAAATCCCGATTCGAGCCATTCACGCATCTCGTTTTCACGGAAATTTTCAATACTCTCCGCCAGTATCTTATATGCCTCCCTCGTCGTATATGGAAACTCGTATCTCAATCTTCGAATTCTCTCAAATTCGTACTCTATTCTACTTTTCAAAACATCGGGTATACCCCTATCAAGATATTCCCGCATCATCCTCTTTCCGATTTCAAAATTACCCGCCATAAGCTCTCTTTTTATATGCTCCGGCAAAGGCACGCACATTACATCTGGATATTTCATACTGTGCGTTATTAATAAATCGTTATTTAAATTTTGCATAACTGAAAGTTATTATCAGATGAAACATTACAGGCGATTATGAGACCGCAGCCAGAGTGCGCTTCATGCATACTCAGACGCGCAGTTTTTGAGGCGAGAATGGTAAACGAGGAAAAGGCCATGGATGCAGTAAAAGCAGTTATAGATGTACTGCACAAGGGATTTGGAAAAGATATACTATCCGCAAAATTGTGGACTGAGGCGCATTTAGCAATAAACAAAGCGCTCGGTACCGATGACCCTTATCGCACGCTGAAAAAACAGAGCAACGATATGGCACTCAAAATTTTTCCAAAAGTGGAAGAATATTACAGAAACGCAGAGGATAAACTCCGGGCCGCGGTGCTGATAGCCATAGTAGGTAACGAGCTCGATTTTGGAGTGAGTGTGAAAACTCCCGAAGAGTTTGAGAAAAAATTTGAGAACTTAATCGCTGAGGGACTTGGCGTGGATGAAGTCGATACCATGAGAGAGTATCTGAAAGGACATCTCGTTTATATTGTAGACAACTGCGGAGAGATCGTGCTGGACAAGATACTTATCAGAGAACTGAAAAAGTATGTGGATAAAATCACACTTCTTGTTAGAGGTGTACCGGTGCTGTCAGATGCAACATACGAAGATGCTGTATATGTCGGACTGCACAGGGAAGTTGATGATATCAAAACCACGGGTGTTTTCTCCGTGGGTGTGGTTCTGGAACTGGTACCGCAGGAGGTGAAGGAGTTGTTGTACAATGCTGATTTCATCATCGCGAAGGGAATGGGTAATTACGAAGCATTGAGCGAAGAAAAAATTGGACCTATCGCATTTTTACTCCGCACAAAATGCTGGCCTGTGGCAAGGGATCTCGGCGTGAAAAAAGGTCTCAATGTCATCAAAGTCAAAATGGATCATTGAGCGAAATACATTTATATTGTAATTTATTCACCCATAAAAGGAGGAGGTTGTGAGATGAGATCTCTTAAGGCGAAGGGATCATTTGTCGGCGATTCACGCATCCATACAGGGTCTATGAAAAAAGATGTCCCCGAGATTTTATCGATAATCCTCATTTTCATAATATCAATATCTGTCATTGCAATTACCGTATTTGACCCTGGGATCCTGATGGGAAAAAATGCGACGAACACGCGTGCCCCTTTGGGATTTGGTAT
>WAOZ01000140.1 GCA_015520975.1 DHVE2 group archaeon
ATGAAAGAGGGAGCATAAATTGCCGGGGATAATCAATTATATCGGATTAGCGATAGCAATAGGTATAGCGTTGATACTGCTGGGTAGCACCATAAAGTATGCCGTCAGTGACGAGAAATACCGTAACAAACACAGAAAAACATGATTTCGGATGGATTGGGAATATGATGCGTGGGCGTGAATGGGTAAAATAATAGAGTATGACAAAAAAGTTAAATAAGGGAGGTGATGGAAAATGGATACACTCGCAGCAATAGCGATTACCATTGTAATAACATTTTTTCATAGTGTATAGATGTATTGGCAATAATTGTTAATACTGACTTTCAAAAGAAAATCAAGGAAGAAAAAACAAACTTCTTATGAGGATTTTTGTATATGTACTCGGATTGATATCAATGATCTCAGGAGTTAGTTTTGCATATTTTGGTGTCCCCATATTCAGCGAGGATACGCTTGCGAATGAGGTGGGATAGTTGTTTTGATTATGGCAATTGTAGTCGATTGTTATAAATATCAAAAAATAAAAAATAAGGGGTTGATAAAAATATGGGAGAACATGGAAAGCTTGGGGATATGTAATATTTGAGGAAATCTTCAGGTGAGCATCGACTTCCTGAATATGTTAGAAAAATTTTAAATACCGCATTCCTTTCCTTTTCGCTATGAAGAGGGCATTTGCATTGCTTATCGTCGCATTCCTGCTGCTCACAGTTCCGTGCGTGAAAGCGGATGATAATAATGTTCCGTATCCTACAGTTACAATATATTTCTCCGATGGCAGTACCACGAACATCACAGGAGCCTTATGGGCATCCACAATATTCCCTGTTATAGAAGGCTTTATAAAATCCTACGACTGGCAGAACAAAATAAGGTATCTTTTTTTCGATTCCTCACTCAAAGGGCTGAACCCTTACGGCCTTGATTTCGTGCGCGCTCTCGAAAAATACTCCACGCTTGAAGAGTACGATAATAACATAAATCTTGCTCTTTACAAGGCTTTCAACGCCACTAAGAACATGGACTCCGATGGCGATGGTTACACAAACATAGAGGAACTGAACGCTGGCACATACCCTGGAGATCCGACGGATTACCCCGGCAAGAACGAAAAAACATGGTGGCAGGAAAACGAGGGCTATATAGTGATCGGCGGCATAATCGGCGCAACATTCGTGCTTTATTTTGTGTTTAACAGAGAGGATAAAGAATAAAATCAAAAATAAATCCACTTTGTTTTTATCTTTTTCAGGTTGTACGCGGTGATGATCACCATAAAAATCGCCGTGGCGAGCATTACGCCAATTGTAACAAAATTAAGCTCAAAACTTGCGATCACGAGGATTATTCCCGGGACTATGCTGTAAATCACAAATTTCATAATGATACCGGGATTGAAAAGCATGCTGTTCATTCTGTGCCCCGCAAGATTTGCCGTCATGCTCAAAAGATACAGCGTGTTCAGGCAAAACATCCCTGTGGCGGGTACGAGAAGGAGGGCGGCGTTGAAATCGAGTATTACGAGTATGGGTATGGCGATCAAAATCACGAGAATAAAGTATGCTTTTATGTGCGTTTTTATTAGATCTCCTGATGTGAGAGGCAGTATGGCAAGGTACTCCACGGGATCCATAATCGTGAGCCAGCTGTATATCACTGTGGAAAATATCGAAAGCATAATCGCATGGGATAATGCGTTGTAAACATCGCTTCTCATGGCAGTATTGATCATATTCAAGAACACAAATATTATCACAACGGGAAAGAAGTATGTTAACAGCGCCTTGATTATGATTCCTCCGCGTATAATATCTTCCATCTCCTTCGCAAGAAGTATATCTTTGAATCGGGAATGATACATTTTAAGCCGATTTCTGTATTTTCTGCTAACATCCCGGAACTCTCGCGGGGTGCAGAGGTATCCGAATGCGGAGAAAAGCAGAATAGGAACTGTTGAGAGCACGAACCAGAATGGTGTTTTCTGAATCTGCAGCTCCGCAGGTGGGAACGGCAGAATGTTGAAATACTGAAGTGGGAGATAGATGAAAATCGCGAGCAGAATAGAGTTGTATATGTTTTTATAAATGTGCGCGAACGGGAATGTTGCATATGCCACGGCATAACCGAAAAGCATGGATAAAGTGAGCGTCAGTGAAAAGAAAGAAACTTGGTAGAGTTCAAGGGTTGTGAACGGCACGGAGATGAGAAATCCCACATAGGTTGGAACCATGAAAAGTATGGTGTAGTATATGGCATCTCTTAAAAAGAGCATAAGATACGAAGTTCTTGAATCCACCGGTAAGATGGTTGAAGTGTTGATGAGATTGTAATGTTCCCGGCTTCTTCCAAGCAATTCGTAAGAACCCACGCCGAAACCGTAAAGGAACATGCTCATCATTATGAGGCGAATTAGAGGCTTGTAGGGATAAATTTGAAAAACATCCTGAACGGAAAAAGCGCCCAGCACGGTAAAGAACACTATATATGCCGGAAACAGAAACAGTGAATATTTTTTGGCAACATATATGTGCCGGCGATACTCCTCTATCAGGTAATATTTAAGCATACCCAACAACCCTCAGGAACGCGTCTTCCAAATCCTCCAGATCCTCCAGAATTTTCGCGATTTCCCCGTCTTTTATTATCCCTACCCGATGGCAGATTTTCTTTGCAATCTCCAGAATATGCGTTGCCAGAAATATGGTGTTCCCTTCGGAGATGTATTCTTTTAAAAACTGTCTCATTTTCTGCTGGTACACGGGATCAAGGTTTATGAAAGGCTCATCAAGAAACAGGAGCTTTGGTTTATGCATGAGGGCGGCACCGAACATAAGCCTCTGCTTGGTACCCTTCGACAGATCCCTGCAGACCACATCTCTGTAAGGTTCAAGGTCGAATTTTTTTATGGTTTCTTCTACAACCGCAGTGTCAAGTTTTCTTACATTCGCTACGAAATAGAGATACTCCTCCACGGTCAGATAATTGGGCACACTTTCACTTTCGGGCACTATACCCACCAGCTCTCTCACCTTCACGGGATTTTTTATCGGATCCACCTGCATCACGCGCACATAGCCCTTTCCATCCGTCTGGCCAGTGAGTATCTTTATTAGCGTTGTTTTACCAGCGCCGTTGGGACCCAGCAACCCGAACACTTCACCCTTCTTCACTTCAAGGCTGAGATTTTTTAAAACCATTTTATTCCCGTACCATTTTTCGAGGTTTTTGACCACGATCATATTTTCACCTTCATACCAGAAGGGTCTCTTTTCCATTTTCCCAGCTCGGTCATCTGGGCGAGTTCCTTTTCGGAGAACACCGGGCCGTCTGCGCAGACCCTGAAACCGTTTATACTGCATGAGTCACATACACCTATTCCGCATTTCATAAACCTCTCCAGCGAGGCCTGAACCGGTATTTTACGAGCAAGACAAATATCCACGATGGCTTTGATCATAGGCTCCGGGCCGCAGGTGTAAACCATGCCGTATTCCTTTTTATCGATGAGCACAGCGGCAAGTTCGGAAGCGAAGCCTTTGAATCCACGAGAGCCGTCATCGGTCGCTATATGCACCTCTTTATCCGGAAATTCATCAACGAACAGCAGTTCTTTCTCGTTTCTTGCAGCGATGATAACATCTGCATCTCTCAGCGCATTTATAAGCGGAGCAAGCGTGGCCATTCCCGTGCCGCCACCAACAACCAGTGCTGGTTCATCAGTTGGCTTGAAACCTCTGCCGTACGGTCCCCGTATCCACAGCCTGTCCCCTTCTTGAAGATTGTGCATGGCCGCGGTGCCATCCCCTATCTTTTTGACGGTGAATCTTTTCAAATCGTCTATGGCCGATATGCTCATGGGGAACTCGTCCACGCCGGGTATCCATACCATGTAAAATTGACCCGGTGCGGGATTTGAATTATCCACGAAATAGAAACTTTTAATTGAAGGAGTTTCCTGCACAACTTTTTCAATTCTAACCACTCTGTACATACTCATCACCTGTGTGCGACACCAACAACATCCTTTATTGAATCATAACCGTGCTTTTTAAGCCAATCTGCAACATCCCTGGATATTTCAGCGAATATGGTTGGTCCTTTGGTGGCTATCGCTGTTCCAATCTGAACTGCGCTCGCACCGGCCATGAAATATTCCAAAGCATCGGTCCATGAACACACACCTCCCACTCCTATGATGGGTTTATCCACCTCTTTGAAAACATCGTACACCGCTCTCAATCCAACGGGTTTTACGCATGGCCCCGATAACCCACCGTATGTGTTGCTGAGCACGGGTCTCTGCGCTTCTATATCTATCGCCATGGCTTTGAGCGTGTTGATCATCACGAGAGCATCCGCTTTATCGGCGGCTTTTGCAATTTCCACGATATCAGTCACATTGGGTGTGAGTTTGCACCATACCGGAATGGAAACGCTCTTTTTCACCTCTCCCACTATTTCCGCTACGAGATTCGGATTCACGCCGATTTCCATACCGTATCCCTTCGCATGGGGGCACGAAAGATTCAATTCAACAGCATCCGCGCCGTAATTCTCCATTTTTTTTGCAAGATACACAAACTCATCCGTGGTGCCACCGAAAATGCTGCCTATGACGGGAACACCGCAATTTTTCAACTTTTTCATTTCTTCTCCAAAAGCCTCAATGCCGGGATTGGGAAGACCCATGGCGTTTATCAAGCCGTAAGGTAATTCGTATATTACCGGATTTTGATAACCCCCTCTCTTTTTCATACCTATGCTTTTGGTAACCACCCCGCCCGCACCGTGCTTGATTATGCGAAACATGGTATCCGCGGATTCATCAAGGATCCCAGATGCCAGCAGAAATGGATTTGGGAAATGTAGGTTGTTAATGGTAATGCTGAGCATAGTTCATTAAAGTGTGTTCTTGTACTTAATCATTATTCCGTGCTTTAAAAGATAAATGAGTATAATCAAAAACGAGATTGTAAAAATTCCAGCAGAAGCGCTATGGCTTTACTGGCAATCTGTGTTTTTATCTCTACCCTGGTGCCTTTGAATAAGAATTTATGCGTTTCGGTGTCATGGGTGCTCGCGATTGCTATGTAAACCAGTCCCACCGGTTTTTCCGGGGTACCACCTCCGGATCCGGCTATTCCCGTGGTGGCAACACCGATATCCGCCCCGAAAATCTGTCTGACGCCTGAAGCCATTTCAACGGCGCATTCCCGGCTAACAGCACCGAATCTTTCAATGGTACTCTCCGAAACGCCCAGAATGGATGTTTTGATCTCATTAGAATATGAAATCACGCCGCCTAAATAGTATCTCGACGCGCCGGGAACATTGGTGATTAAATGACCCAACAGCCCACCTGTGCATGATTCTGCCGTGGAGAGAGTGAGATTTCGCTGAACCAATGCTTTTCCCAGTTCCTCAGCGCTCATTCTTCATCACTCTGTGCCAGAGTCCGCAGTCTCGCAATGCCATCTATCTCCTTTATTGTTCTCGCCACCGCGGGGGGGACCAGATGCTCCCATTCCTCACCGGATATTATTCTTCTGCGCACTTCTTTCCCAGAATATTTTGCCCTGTCGTAAAACGGCGGTATTTCAACCTTGTATCCCTTTTCCTGAAACAGTCTTTTGGTCAGAGGATTATTTGCAAACACCACATCAAAAGGTGGCGCGATGGATTCCACATGCGCGACCCACACTGAATTTCTATGCAGATCCTCAATGGGCACCAGATAGTAGTTGTGTATTCCCTCCTCTTCGAGGCTCCTTGAAATCATAAGGTGTCTCTCGCCGGCGGTGAATGGGTTATCTACAGTATGGGAGTACTGAGCGCTTCCTATGCCGACTATGACATCGTCGTACTTTGAAACTATGTACTTCACCACTTCAAGATGCCCTCTGTGAAATGGCTGGAATCTGCCTATGATTAATGCTCGCATAGCCGTGCAATGTCATTTTGCTTAAATAATTTTGTGTGGTTTTACACCTTCGCCGAATCTTCAAAGGGTTACAACACACAGAAATATTTGTACCACGGAGAAAAAATAAATACTTCTTTGCGTTTTGTTATACTAATGTCATCAGAGGATGATGCTAAAAGAATAATTCTATTAATTTTTGGTATAGTGTTTCTATTTACTACTTTACTGTTTGTTTTAGCTTCTTTGGTTTATGCCTTTCATCTTGTTGGTAG
>WAOZ01000141.1 GCA_015520975.1 DHVE2 group archaeon
ATTTTGATATTACCTCAGAGTACTATACCTTTGACAACGATACACCGTTGTCCCATTATTGGTATCAAGAGTTCTTGAAGTTATGTAATTGGCCCACCATCAACATCAACAACATTTCCGTTACGGTTACACCACAATATCTTGGCTATGAAGGCACTCGGAATCATCAGGGATTATCTTTTTATGTTTTGCTGAACAGCAGCGAATACATAGAGAAGGTCACCTACATTTCGGATGCGCGGTACATAGAGGAGAAGAACGGCGCAACATCGGTTTTTTTTGATGTCCCGGAAGAGTATAGTAACAGGGTGACGGAATACCTTGCAGGTTATGGAAACTCATATAAAGTGGTGATTTTTAATGTGCACCAAAGCAACTTTACCATGAAAACATACAGCTATGCCGATATTTATGAGAGGCGAGTAAAAGGTTCTCTCCCCTACAACTTCACCGCATACATAGAAACGAAGGACAAGATATATAGGATGGAGTTCATCTTCAATCTCACGGATGAGCCGTACCCTCTTATCGATTTGTATGAGCTTTACCACCTCGGAAATGACACGTTTGACATTCCGGGAGCAACATTCTTCTGCTACAACTCCACGTGGGGAAAAGTGATAATTAGTAATCACTTCGTTAAGGGAACCGAGTACTATTTTGTCGAGAAAAATGGAACTCTCAGCGAGATATGGAGTGTTGAGGAAGTGAAAAACTATGGGAGGTGAGAGTGTGAGGAAAGTGGTGATGGGAATTATTCTGGTATTTCTGGTGGTTGCTGGTTTTGCGGGTCTGGTTAAGGGAGAGAACTTTGGATACTGGCCATCGAGCACAGGAAATGCACCCTCCGGAACGTATGAAAATATCGATTTGTGGAGAGATCTGTGGACTAAATCGCTCACAAGGGTTTTTACAAAAGATATATATGCTCCATATCCGTATGATGATGTGAAGCTAGGCACAGTAGTAGTTAGTATATTTCCTATATGGTATGAGGGGAGTAACAATCGCGGAGATTTCTATTTCTTCATAAATGCCTTTATAATTTACTATGCGGGGGACTGGTATGACGATACGCCACCAGCGCAGAGAACGAGTGATGAGGCATGGTGGATCCATTATGTGAGTATAACGCTTAGTGCAAATGGATCATATTCTGGTGCAAATTGTGCATTTCTGGACAATGCGTATGCCGTCAGAGTTGGGCATTGGGCGCTAAACAGTAGTAGTGATAGGTTTGAATACGTTCTGGATGGCACATTTAGTGGCACACCATCTGATGCATGGAAGCAAAGAGTGGAGGACACCCTATCGTACAAAGAGGCAAGGGATAATTTTTATCACACACTAGACGGATTTTCCTTGACATTAGGTGCTCTCTCTCTTGTAACTGGTCCTGTGGGCATACCTTTGAGTGTGGTTTCCACTGGTATATCGCTATATACATATTTAGCAAATACAGACGATTTCATCGAAAGATTGGAGGATATACTTCACAACTATTCAAATACAAAAAAGGGGATAATACTTGAGCTAAACCCCACTAAAAACTACAATACTGATAGATACTGGGACTATTCCAATTGGCCAACGATGGTACACCTGTGGACATATGCTGCAATTAGCATTCGTAATTGGTATGGGCATTCCTATGAAAACTACGAATTAAAATTTTCCACAGTATTTAGCGCAAAGAGGACTTATTATAATTTGCCCATAAATGTTGAGGCCAAATTCACTTTGCCAATAGTTCTCAAAAACACGGATGGAACTCATGTCTCGTCAGATAGTGATCTTAATGTGCCTGATAAAGAGATATTTCCCACACCCACAGACCTTTATGTTGAAGGTTCCCAAAATTTTAGAATTTATGAGAGAACGCCTCATAATGTTGTGATAACTATCCCCAATGACTATACTGCATATAATAGGGACGATACACACACAAGATTGTGGGTAAGCTTTGGAGATGGGCACACAATGGATATTTCTACGGATACCAATGTTAGGGAGAAAAACACACAAAGCACAGTTTTCGAAATCCCACACACATGGTACCTTCCAAGCGGTTTAGATAGTAAAACATATAGTATAGATGCATTTTATTACCTAGATTATCCAACGCCTCTAGAAATACAATATGATGCGGTATCCAATTACCCGGGCTCACATGGATGGGTCATGAAATGGTATACTAACGTTTGGGTGAGCGGTATTATAGAAAGAGAGATAACTGTTCTAAAAAATAGCAGCGGAGGAGGTGGCGGTAGTGGAAGCTGCCCGTTCCTCTACACGGATAATGGATGGGGATGGACCCCGGAGAACAACGTGCTGGTGTGGTCTGAGAACGCGACCCGGAAGAACCTGGAGACTTGGGACGCGTATCTGTTCAGCGCCAACCAGGTAGACGGAAAGATAAAGGTTGGCATAGGAGAACCCGGTTATGACGTGGATTTCATAGACTCTGTTAACCTGTACCGCGTGAGTGCTCCGGAAGGTTACAGAGTGGTGGAAGGCTACGATGGCAAAGTTTATGCGTACCGTAACATGGAAGCAGCTTGGAAAGCAACCGACTCTGCCGGACGCAACGTGACCGGGCTCGTGGACAGTGCGGACAACAGCTATTGGGTAGGGGAGAAAGGTGACTACATAGACGCATACATCAATCTCAGCGCCAAGAACTTGCTTGTTTTGAGAGGGATAGATAACCCTCCTGTTATGAACTCGATATCACCCTATCTTGTAAAGCCACCTTTTGTAACTATGTCCACTATATGGATCTACGGAAACCTGAGCGGTGAGTGGGTGAAGTTGAGCGAGGTTAAGGTGAGGCACAATCTCCACACAGAGGCCATAGATCTCAACAAGCTGCTGCACAGACACAGCGGGACCGTAGAGTTGCGCTTTGAGATGAGAGACAGAAACGGAATTGACTTCATAGGCGTGGCGCACGAGTTCAGACATGCAATACTCAGAAAGGTGAAAATGGTTAGTGCAAGCATTGGCTACAGCGAACTCAGGCACAAAGACCACAGGTATCTCCGCTTGAATCCGGGAGACTTCGTCAGCATGATATTTAAGGGCAAAGGCAATGGCGCATATCTGCTGCGAATAAGAGGGTTCTACTTCAACCAGAATAAGATAGGCGTGGGGATAGGCCTTGTTAAAGCCAGCGAGACGAACATCGCCGAGGCGGCGCTGCAGACAAACATTTCCTCCGGCACTGAGTATGTGCTTCTGCCCCTGCTGGAGAACTACACCGGAGTGAAGCACATTGCCTGGTTCGTGGACGGGCATCTCGTACGCGGAGAGAAGCCCGTGGTTGTGTTTGCACCGGGAGAGCATACCGTTGAGCTGCTCGTGTGGAGAAAGGGTGCGACGACTGAAACATACACACTGCAAATCAGCGTGTCTTGAATGCTCTATTTTTTCCTATCATTTTAATTGCATAAAAGGTTTCTCCCCGGAGAGTATATAACCATAGCATGGGAGCTTCCCAGAGGACTGTGGGCGCATACTATCGTTTTGTGCATAAAAAATGATTGTGAGAGCATATATCTCATAAGCATCCCTGCACTCACACCAAGCAATATTTCAGCACTTTTTTATACCACTTCCTAACAGATTCATAAGATGCATTATGAAATGTGGAAATCACCTGTGCAGCTTTCCTGTAGGATAGCCCCAAATAAGCTAGTATTATCCCCAGAACTCTTATTTCAAGTGGCACTCGGTCCCTTTCAAAAAACTTTTTTATCCGAAGCAAATATAGAACATGCTCTAACATCTCCTATTCCCCTTCTTTCTTTTTTTATAATTTATCATCTTCTTAAATATAAAATTTAATTAATGTTGACAGTCTCGCCTTCTCATTCGATAATCTGTTTTTCCTTTATGGTTCCTTTTATTATGTGGTACAGCGTGAGAACGGCGGTGATTGTCCACAAAATGAACAACGTTATGTACATTGCCAGGTCAAAGTATATCAGTGTGCCATAATTTTTTTGCTGCGCGTAATAGTATGTGCCTATTATGTAAGCGCCCAGAGGGAAAGTGAACGCCCACCATGCAGTTTTGTAGGGTATCGATATTCGTTTTGCGTAGTATATCGTAGTTGCGAGTGAAAGTGTGAACCACCAGATTCCGTATCCCCAGAAAAGAGATGCAAAGAATAACGCAATATCTTTAAATTCCACGATCACCGGCGGCGATAAAAGTGCAGATAAAGCGGCGCCGATGGGACCCAGATTTATCCAGAATAGAGGCATGCGCGACGATTTGAGCGGTGCGGAAAGAATGTATCTGTGGAGCCAGATCGTTTGAAAGCCTATGTAAAGAAAGAAAGCTGTGCCGAATGTGAAATCAAAGGTTATGTTCAGAATTTCAAGGCCCAGATCGCTCATATATGGTACAGCGGCTCTTCCAGCACCCCATATAAGAAACAGACCCGTGGTCATTATGAATATGGACGGATTGATATCCTCCAGTTTTATGCTTCTGTTGAAGAACACGAAGAACATATACACGAAAGCGTTAACAATAACCTCAATAGTACCGGCGACCCAGAACGCAAGGCCGACATACGGAATCTTCTCCACAACGAAAAAATTCGTGGATAGTGCAAGCATACCCACACCGAATGTTACATAAAAGTTGGACCTTATTGGATGCAAAAAATCTGCGAGAGCATTTTTCGGATAGAAAATCCACCTTGCCGTCCAGGGCACGAGTATAACAAAAAACATGATGAAATTTAGCGCGGCGATGAAATGAGCCAGGAGGAGCATAATAGGGTTGCCGAAAGATAAGAGATATGTTGAGGTGGCAAACACGCCAGTACCCATAACGGCCGCGAACCATGATGGCGAGAAATTTTTTATGTAATCACCGAAACTGCTCACACAATGTGTATTATACCGATGTTATAAAATGTTTGTTTTCAGATCCACGGAGGATGACAACATAAGGGAGAGATAAATAAAAAAGAGGGGCGAACATTACCCAGGAAAGAGATATGATAAGAGAGGAGGGATGGAGTAAATGCTCGCCCGATTGAGAGATATAGTGCGGAAAAAATAAGCTTTTCGTAAGAGAGA
>WAOZ01000142.1 GCA_015520975.1 DHVE2 group archaeon
ATTTTTCACATACAATCCCAAGGAGTGTATACACATCTTTCTCAGCACCCTGTGCGAAAATAGACTTCTCAGGTTGGTTTGAATTTGAAATTACCTCTATTTCTTTCTATAAAATATCCACCGGATCTCCATGTTGCTCATCTCCATGTCTTTAAGCAGAGGGCAGGTCGGGATTCGAACCCGAGTTGACGGGATCTGCAGTCCCGCGCATAACCGCTCTGCCACCTGCCCTTTCAATACGATAATTACGAGGAGGTTTATTAGTTTTGCTTATCTTTTTTAAGTGCATTTATGCGATGATACAGATATGACCAGAGTTTATTTAATGATTTAGTAAATTCTGATTTGACAACAATTCTATTGTTTCCCTTTATGATGTGAATCTCTGTCTGACTGGGCCGTGCCACCGAAAATTCTTGAATATTTCCCGTGAGTGTTTTAAAGGGTGTGTAGAAATTTACTGTGCCATTGGGTTTGAATTCAACGACAAGTGATATGGATCTAGCCAATATAATATATATGAGTCCAAGGATATACGGAATATATAGAAAGAGGCATATGGTTGGTACAAAACGCACTCTCAATGCATAAAAAACCATGCCTCCAACAGACATAAAAAATGGTATCAATTTGTTGGAATATATTATTATTTTGACTCTTCTGAAATCAACTTTTTTAGGAAAGACATCTATTTCATCTGTCATAAATGAAAACGCCCCGAGAGCAACGAAAATTACCAATATTATCAGGCACATGTTCCAATATTCAGATTCGGATATGAATCCTATGGTACCCCCTATAAACACAGAAATCAAAATTACAAGTCCTGCAACGGCAAGTACGCACCTTATAATTATGTTTGTACTCATTGATGCATATCGCCAAATCTCTTTGAGCCCCGCCATAAAGGCGTGATTGATAAGTTATATTAATAATTTTACAAAATTTTCCAAGGTGTATTTAAAAATGATGGGAATCAAATGTTAGGCATTATATTCAAACTTCTTGGTGAGTATATTTACTATAAAAAGGCAGTGCGGGCGTGGATGCGCTTTACAGCAATGCTCCCATAAATAGAGCACTCACTCACGATGAAATTTGCAATCCTGACGAGATGTTCCTGAAATTTTTTGTAAATGCGGCGAGTATTCTCACGGTAACACCAGAAGAACTGCAGTACTCTTTTGGCAGGTTCACCATGCGAAAACTCACCGGTATGTATAAGGGGATATTTTAGAGCAATCAGATACGCTAAGCTTTGTGCGCAGTATACCCGCGATATATACTACTTTTCCGACACTTAGACCCGACAGGAAATAAATATTCGTATCCGAAGATGATGGGTATATTCTAAACTATGTATCTCCCAACAAACTTAAGGATTTACTAATCGGACTCATATACGGGGCATTCAAAGTTTATTGCGTTCAGGGTTATATTGAGGAATTCCATCTGATGGAGAGATTACGCGAGTGAAAATATGTTTTGATAAAGTTTAATTTGAATTTTTGCGGATATACATTTATATGTTTCATACCATTAACCCATTATGCTTGATATAAAGCTGATACGAGAAAACCCGGAGTTTGTTAAGGAGCATCTTCGCAAAAGATTTGAAGATCCAAACATAGTTGATGAACTTCTCAAATATGATTCACAATGGCGACGGATTTTAAAAGATATTGAGCGGTTGCGCCATATAAGGAATGAAAAGAGCATTGAAATAGGACAGAAGGTCAAACGCGGGGAAGATGTCACAGCGATCAGGGGGCAGGTTAGAGAGATAAATAACCGCATAAAAGAACTTGAATCTCTTGCGGAGCAGAATCTCAAAAAAAGAGACGAAATACTTATGCGACTGCCCAATCTTCTTCTTGATGATGTACCCATTTGCGAGGGAGAAGAGAACTGTCCCGTCATAAGAACATGGGGCGTGGCCAAAGTTCTTGAATCCTCGCTGAACGATTTCAAAAAATTTGCGGGGGATATGGATTATTCTCTGATACAATCCAGACCCGAGAGCCATGTTGATATTCTAGAAAAATATGACTTGGCGGATATCGAACGTGCTGGTAAAGTTGCCGGCGCGAGGTTCTACTATCTTAAAAACGAACTTGTTTTACTGGAAACTGCGCTGATTAGATTCGCGCTGGATAAACTGATTGAAAAAGGTTATGTGCCAGTTGAACCACCTTTCATGATTCGCCGTGCGGCCATGGAAGGGGTGACCGATTTTTCAGCTTTCGAGGAGATGATTTACCGCATTGAAAACGAAGACCTTTATCTGATAGCGACCTCCGAGCATCCTTTGGTTTCTATGCATATGAACGAGATTTTGGAAGAAAATGAATTACCGAAGAAATATGTGGGCGTATCTCCGTGCTTCAGGAAAGAGGCGGGTGCCCACGGAAAGGATACCAAGGGTATTTTCAGAGTGCATCATTTTTACAAGGTTGAACAGGTGATAATCTCCGCACCTGAAGAATCCGAAAATTATATGGAAGAGCTGATATCCAACGCGGAGGATATTATGAGGGCTCTGGAGTTGCCGTACCGTGTAATAAACATATGCAGCGGCGAACTTGGAGCCGTGGCCGCGAAAAAATATGATATTGAGGTATGGATGCCCGCTCAGCAGAGGTTCAGGGAAGTGGTATCCTGCTCCAACTGTCTGGATTATCAGGCCAGAAGACTCAAAATACGCATACGAAGAAAAGGCGGTAAGGTGTATGCGCACACACTTAACAGCACCGCGCTTGCGACCACCAGAACCATTGTTGCAATAATAGAGAATTTTCAGGAAGATGGATACATAAAGATTCCGGACGCGCTTGTACCTTATACAGGCTTTGATAAAATCAAACTTAAAAATCCGTAAAAAATGCGGGTGCCGGGATTTGAACCCGGGCTAAGGGCTTGGAAGGCCCTTGTGCTGCCAGACTACACCACACCCGCCTGAGGATGGGAATTAAAAAAGAATATATAAACATTGTTGAAACAGAGATAAAAACACCGCAACGCTGAGCGAATGATATTTATCCAAAGTTGCCATACATGTGATATGCTTGAAG
>WAOZ01000143.1 GCA_015520975.1 DHVE2 group archaeon
GCTTATATACGGTAGTTATATACACTACAAACAATACGAAGAGTACTCAAAAAAGAAGGATATTTGATATTTAAACGAATAACCACATCGCATATATACGGCGAATATCATTTGAACGGCAGGCACATTTTTATTTTATGAAGTAATCCGCTTATTATGAGCAAACTGATACTCGCACTGGATGTTCTTGATGAAAAAAAAGCGATGGATATTGCGACAAAAACTGCTCCGTATCTTCACGCAATTAAGGTCGGCTATCCGCTCGTGCTTTCCTCGGGTATGAACATCGTGGAGAAATTATCGCGTATCAAACCGGTCATATGCGATTTCAAAGTTGCGGATATACCCAACACCAACAGACTAATCACCGAAATCGTACGCAGCAAAGGGGCGTATGGCATCATAGTGCACGGCTTCACAGGCCCCGATTCTGTGAAGGCTGTGGTGGAAAACGCCGGAAATCTGCATGTTTATGTTATAGCTGAAATGTCCCATCCCGGAGCAACATACATTATGCAGCAGCACACCGACGATATCGTGAGAATCGCCAGAGAGACGGGCGCACACGGGTTAATCGCCCCGGCAACGCGTCCCGAACGCCTCAATCATATTCGAAAAATAGCGGGCAATATGGAGATACTCTCCCCCGGCGTGGGTGCTCAGGGTGGCAAGGCCAGAGAGGCCATTGAGGCAGGCGCCGATAAAGTCATCGTGGGAAGGAGCATTTACAACGCATCTGACCCTGCTGAAGCGGCACGGAGAATACATGAAGAACTGGAATCTATATAATTCCAATCAAATGCAGTACAAATACCGCAAAGCCCACGATTATGAGCAGCGTGCCTATAATTTCAGCGTAAATAATCATCTTGAAAAACCGAACCCGCTCCTCCGGGGAGTGTTCGAAAAACTCTGGATTTTTAGGAGGTCTGAGCATTTTCCCTCTGCGCAAGCAGTGATTTGATTCTTTTTCGCCTGAAGAAATCTTCTCGCTCCCTTTCATCAAGAACAAGTTCAATGTATCTTTCCGTTGCTTCAAATCTTGGGATGAATATATGCTCAAGGGCATTAACCCTTCTCTTGGTTTTTTCGATTTCCCTTGCAAGATTCTCGATCGTACCCTCTATTTCTGCAAGTTTCACGATATCTTTAAGCAGGCTCTTAAATTTCAGTGTTGCCTCATCCAGCTTGGCCGTGGTATGGAGAAAACCGTACTCCAGTTTTTTCTCAATATCCGGAATTTCCATCTGAGGTGTGAGTACCCCCATTATATTCATGGTAGTTGCGCTCACATCACCAAAAGAAGATATCTGCCGGGCAACATCTCTAACCGCAGTTTGTCCCATAATCATCTCAGCCTCTATCAAAGATTTATACGCCTCTTTTATTTTTCTCTCCACATCTTTCCTCAACTTTTCGCGCACATCGATTATATCAAAAAACTGTGTTATTAGCGCATCTCGCTTCTCACTGAGAAGCTTGTGCCCATTCTTGGCTAACTCTTTCTTCTTGCGTATCTCCAGCAACTGCATACGCGTTGGTTTCACGCCTTCTATGATGTCTGCCATTGGATACCTGATGTTTTTCGTTTTTATTATTTTTTCCCTGCTCTCGTATTTGAAGCAATTGCCGCAGCGAGAAACAGTATCAGAAACGCCGCACTCACAATTGTGGTGATCTCCTGCGACTCCGTAAAGGTGGAATTGGGAACAGTTGGATCCGTTCCAATCGCCACCTCGTATCCATCACTTAGCCCATCTCCATCCGTGTCCCATTTATGAGGATCGGTGCCGTGAAGATATTCCTGATAGTTCGTTAAGCCATCATGATCCGGATCTTTATTTGCATCCGTGGGATCATCTGGGTTGAGCCCGTATTTCTCTTCCCACCAGTCGGGCATGCCGTCGTTATCATCGTCTGGATCGTATTTATCCATTATCCAGTCATCATCCCTATCAATTCCAGAATCTATTACCTCCCACTTCAGAGACATTGCGTGTATAACTGTTCCGTTTGTGTATATCACATAATCATTCATCACCGCCGCATAGGAATAATCGCTGCGCCACATAAAATGGGATTCATTGAGAATGTGCGTATACTTGCCATCAAATACCAATAAGGAATCATTCCAGAACCCTATAACCTTCGGTTCCAAGAACACTATTTGAGTGAAGAGATGCGTAAAATTGTCGGTGTAAAATGAAAAAAGCCACATTTTCTTTCCCTCGTCATCTATCAAAAATTTTTCCAGTACAATTTTATCGCCGATTCCGAAAATGGACATCCCTCCTGTGGGCTCGTTGCTCACAACCGCACCGTTTTTAATCTCGGTGAGAGAGTGAAGTTTCAGCGCATAAAAGGTATTATGAAACCACATAAGATCCGTAATTTCGTTCCCCAGAGTAATGTTCCATAAAAATTCACCATTCCAAGCATAAACGGTATCTTTGAGAGATACAAACAGTATTTCGCCATCGGTTGCTATGTGGTCGCATCCCTGCGTTAAGATCTTATAATCCCCCGTTGTCAGATTTACAAGAACGCACGCGTTATCAAATCCAAGTGCCACGGCATTATTGAAGAAATAGTAATCCTCAAGAGTTCCATTCATCGGCACACTTAAAACAGCAGATTCTGAGGATTCATTTATCACCTCAATTTCATCACCCAGTGCAATTATCCAGCCCTTATATGAGAAAGCTTTTTGCATATCTGACACGGGTATGGTTTTCCAGGAACCATTATAAATGAAAACCCCATTTTCGTTCCATCCCGCAATATGCTTGCCCGATAGTAATTTAATGGGTTGCGGCGCGGTCAGATTGTACTCATCCGACTCCACGCTGTAAAGATAATGCGTGTTGCATTCTCTCACCAAAAATGCATTCGCCGGTGATGAAACCACGGCAGCCGCGAGCACCACGAGTGAAAATCCCCAGAGCAATCTCATAGATGTCCCCTCTTACGGCATCAGTGTGATGTACATTCTTTTGTTTTTTCGACCCTTGCTGACATATTTTTCAAGCGCAATTTCCCCTATCTCCGCTGTGTTTTTGACATGGGTACCCCCATCGGCCTGTATATCAAAATCCCCTATGCTCACAATACGTATTTTCTCGTATTTTTCGTAAAGATGCGGTGCAACGCGCATAAGCTCAGGGTGTTCCATAAACTCCTCCCGTGTTATCCAGTACCATTTCACAGGCAGGTTTTGCTTGATAACCTCATTGCTCTCCTCTACAATCCTCTCCGCAAGTTCTCTGCTCATATTATCGAAAGATAAATCCAGCCTCGCTCTCGCCTCATAAAGTTGATTACCCGTTATGCGAACTCCAAAATTCTTGAAAGCCACACCAGAAACTATATGAACTGCGGTATGCGCCCTCATGATTCTGTATCTCCGTTCCCAGTTGATATTCCCCACAACAATCTCGCCTTCCTCAGGTTTAAATCCGTCCAGCAAGTGCAGCACCGTATCCCTCTCCATACCCCTTACTTCCGCAGTCATATCCTCCCATTTTAGCGTTCCCGTATCGTATGGCTGTCCACCGCCACCGGGATAAAACGCGGTCTGATCAAGAATAACTCCGTTTTCTCGCACTTCCACAACAGAAGCTTTAAACTCTTTAAGATACGGATCGTCCAGATACAGAAGCTTTGTAGCCATATCATCATCATCTCCTATTC
>WAOZ01000144.1 GCA_015520975.1 DHVE2 group archaeon
AAGCAACATAGTCATTTATATAATCGGCCCGGATATAGAAAATCTTAAAAAGGTGATAAATAATGAATCTTTCAAAGGAACAGTTATTGGAAACGCTCACCTGTGAACTTAAAAAGAGAAATGATCTCAAACCTGCGAGTTTCGTGCCCTTCGCCATAGCCTTTCTGTGGGTTCTTCTTCTCTTTATATCTCCATTAACACAGCCACCTGGAACCATATATCTTGGAAACGATGGAAAAGTCAGCATTATGGATAACTCAGATTACATAAATTCGCATATCGAGAACCCTGTGGCTAGAGCAGTATATCTTTCTGGAGATTTTATGTGTCATCAACATGCGGATAGATCTTTTTTCATAAACGGCAATCAGATGCCATACTGCGCCCGATGCACCGGAATCTTTCTTGGCCTAGCTTTCGGTGCGCTTATAGGCACCCTTTACCGAACACGCATAGGCTTTGGGCTATATCTTCTCACCATAGTACCTCTCGGCATAGACGGTGTGCTGCAGCTGCTGACATCATACGAAAGCACGAATCTTATCAGAATACTAACCGGCACACTTGTGGGAACCTTCACTTCAATAGTGTTCGCTTCTGTTTACTACGATACACATTAAATTTATCGTTTTATTCTTTCAAACACAATCTTACCATCGTAAAGTATCCTGATAACGCGATGATAGGGTATCATCCCATTTTTTGTAAATATAAACATAGTTCCGAGCTCCACGATATCATCTCCTCGAATAACAGAATATCCGCGAGGGTTCAATCTATCCACATAATGAACTTCTATAAGCGAAAAATCGGTATTCGGGCTCCATTTATACTTGTTGAGTGTTTTCCTCACCATTTTCTCTTCTTCCCCCTTGAATACTTAACATACCAGTATCCAATTAAATGAACAAGCACAGCTACCACAAGCCATGAGATCATAACAGATTCCACTGAATATATCCCGAATATGTATCCCTCCGATCCGAGCGTTAGAACGAGCACAAGAGATCCGTAAGTTTTGCATCCAAACAGTGGAAAAATCCTCTTCCATTTCAGTTTCACAGCCACATACCCGAAAATTGTGTATCCTGCGAGTAGCAGAAACACCAGCCCGCTTATATCTATCGATCCCAGTAGAATGATAAAGCTGAGTGTGTTCGTGTAAACGCTGCTCCAGCTCACATAGTATTTCTCAACAACTATACCGATGTAGATGACCAGCACCGCGCTCAGGATCGTGGCAAACTCTGGACTGAGAATTCGCATTCTAGAGAACAATATAACTTCAGAGATTTAAACTTTCTTGGATTATACAGGCACCCTCATCTTTGAGCATATTGATCAGTCTATTGGCCCAGTAAAGTTTCTTTTTCTTGAGTGCCACATTCTTTCCCGTCTTTATTCTGGGATTCTCAAAATCAAATCCAATGAGATGTATTTTTGCACCAAAATGATATGCGAGAAACACGCATCTATCACCATCTGTGAAACCCCCAAAATTGTAAACATTCCACAACGGCTCAATCTGCGTTGTTCCGAATCTTCTCCGAAATTTTTTAACATAATGTAAAAGATGCAGATTATCTCCATGCGCGTGTATCCCGAAAATAACCCGCTCGGGCATGGCGAGCATCGCGCCGATGTCACCATCAAGATCTGTAAGGACAATATCCGGAACGATGCCGTTTTTGTAAAGTACAACAGCTGCATCATCTGCCGCAATCACGAATCCATCGGAGGGGATCAGATGTACCTCACTCTCCAGCGACGGAGAATTGCCCACAACATATACCTCTTTTTTTATCAAATCTCCGAGTTCATTTTCCGTGACGAAACGCGAACCCAGAAGCTCTGAAAGCATATCTCGTGCAACGATCTCCTTTCGTCTGCTGAAACCGAAATCTCTTTCAATCTCCCGATAGATTTTCAGCCAGTTTCTAGTCTCCATTCTCTATCTCCTCATTTTCTTCATCGCGGATTTTCACATGTAAAAACGCTGCGAGCGTGGCTATAATTACTCCGCTAACGGCAAGGATCGTTATAGGTATAAACGATGTGGTGCTCACAACTTTCATAAGAAGCAGTATGTAATCAAGTGCAGAATATACAACTATGCCTAGAGCCATGGTGGAGAGAAGCGCAATCCAGAACGAGCGTTTATACCGACCTCTGTGAACCCAGATATCGAATGTTCTACCCCCTTCATGGACTATAACTCCAAACACAAACCAGAGAATGAATGTGTGCATAAAAAGCAGCACCTTCTTTATTATATCCTCGCTACTCAATGAGGCTTCATATGCAAAATCGAGTCCTGCAAGCATTACCAGCACCGCGAGGACATCTGCAACTATGGTAATCTTCGCTTCCGTCATAGCGGTTTTTACCCTCTTTTCAAGCAATCGCAATTTCTCGCCCACACCGTACGCTCTTTCTAAAAAGTACACACCCAGCGTGAGTGTTATTACCGTGAGTGCAAGCGTGCCAGGATCAATAAAATTCCACGAGGGATTCGTGAGACGAATCATCAAAATTAGAAGAGACGCCACCGCATATGCCAGAAATATAAGCGCTATGGGCATCAGTATTTTTCTGGCAATTTTTTTATCCTGAAGCGCGCGGACAATTACATAGTATGTGCTCTCAATATTTTTTGCCTGTTTAACAATCACTTTCCGTATATGTTTCACGGGTTTTCGTGATGTTATTATCGGAAGTATAAACTCATCCTCACTTCCATCGCTAACGAATATAATATCATCGGGAGATACTTTTTTAATGACCTCATCGAGCTGTTTAGCTATAATCTCATCACTTTTCATCCCCACATTCTCGCTCCCAGTGAGCGTAGAAACCTCAACATCTTTACCCTCTTTTTTCAATCTATCATACAGTGATATGGCTGCAAAGATGGCATTTGCATCCGAATCTTCAGGATCGGCAAGTGCCAGAGATATGGCTGCATTTAAGTTTTCTTCCCTCCCTATTAAAGGACCCCTCACCCCAGCCTTTCGCCCCAGATCATCGTCTCTATCAACGCAGAGTATAAGAGTTTTCACATTGCTACATAACTTTTTCGTTATATTAAATTTTTGAATAAGTCATTAAAAATTTTTCTGAGAATTCACATAAAA
>WAOZ01000145.1 GCA_015520975.1 DHVE2 group archaeon
ATAAAATATAGATATGCTGAGATCAGGTACACGAAAATAACCGATGAAATAATCCAGGTGAAAAACGGCGTTGTTGATGCCATCGGCATTGAAAAGGTGGAAGGTTTTGCGGTGAGGATTCTCAACAGCGGATTTGGTTTTGCGGCTACGAACTCCAAGGATAGATTGCTGGAAGCCGTGCACAATGCAGAGCGTTTTTCTAAAACACGAAATCAGGATATAGCTCTATCTGAAGAAAAATCTTATGAGGATTCGTGGAGCGTGGAGCCAAAGCGAAAATTCGATGATTTCTCTGTGGAGGAGAGAATTCAGTATTTGCTGGATGTGGATAAGGAGGTAAATGCGCCCATGAAAATGCAAATGCTACGCCAGCGAAAAATTGAGAAGATATTTATGAACAGCGAGGGTAGCGTGATCAGAGCGAGCATACCCCGAGTTTCATATTTTTACATACTCGGTGTGATGGAGAACGGTCAGTTTGAGCAGGCATACCAGCAGTTCGGCATAACGGGCGGATACGAGTTATTTGATAAATGGAATCCGCGTGAAATAATGCCCGAAATGGTCGAATCTCTCAAAAAAGTTTTAAATGCGAAAAAGGCACCTTCTGGAAAAATGGATCTTGTGATTGGGCCCGAGGTGGCGGGTATAATCGCTCACGAATCCTGCGGTCATCCAAGCGAGGCGGATAGAATACTGGGTCGTGAGGCTGCGCAGGCGGGCGAGAGTTTCATAGTTCCTGAGTCGTTGGGTGAGAAGATAGGCTCACCGCATGTGAATGTGGTTGATGATCCAACCGTGCCCGGAAGTTTTGGCTATTATCTTTATGACGAAGAGGGTGTACCTGCAAGAAGAAGGTATCTCTACAAAGAGGGCAGGATAAACGAGTTTCTGCATAACAGAGAAAGCGCCGGTAAACTTGGTACCGTGAGTAATGGAGCGGCACGGGCTGCTTCGTGGTTCAACGAGCCGATAGTGAGGATGAGCACAACATTTTTCGAGCCCGGTGATTATACATTCGAAGAACTCATAGAAGATGTGAAACATGGCATATATCTGAAAAGTTTCACCGAGTGGAATATTGATGATACCCGTTACAATCAGAGATATGTGGGTCGCGAAGCGTATTTAATAGAAAATGGAGAGATAAAAGAGCCTGTGCGCAGACCGGTTCTAGAAGTGACCACGCCGGGCTTTTACAGCCGCGTTGATGCCGTCGCTAAAGACCTGGAATTCTTTGCAGGTATGTGCGGCAAAGGCGATCCCATGCAGAGTGTGGATGTATGGATGGGGGGACCGCATCTTAGAGTGCGTGATATAGTGCTGAGGTGAGTATATATGGACGCGGATAAGGTTCTGAATAAAGCGCTGAAACTCGGTATGGACGAGTTATCTGTGGAATATATAGAGCGCATTAAAAGACAGGTGAGGTTCTCAAATAACGATATAGACATATCCAAACTGTGGATTGAGAGAAAATGCAATGTATTTATGTCGAAGGGAAAGCGCGTTCTTCTAACATCCATATCGAATCCCGAAAAATGGGAAGAGGAACTGGAGCAGTACGCGAAACTTATAAAAAATCTTCCCGAAAATAAAGATTTTAACGGCCTTAACGATAAAAAACAGGTATATAGAAGCCCAAAATTCGATGCAGAACTTGTTCATATCGACCTAGATGAAATCGCTAAGAGGGTTATTGATGGAGCGCTCAGCAAAGGCGCTGTTCGATCTGCCGGTGTGGTTTATATGGATTATGTTCGCTCAACCATAGCCACCAATTACAACACTGCGGAGGACACACGGGCCGGTGTGGATGTGGTGATTCGCGCTTTTTCCGACACGAAGATGGCCGGACAGGAGACCATAACCACGGCCAGTACATCGGACCTTGAAAATGTGGAAGAGATAGGTGAACGGGCAGCATCCATGGCGACCTTAACTGCGAAAGAGGTAGAGGGCAGACCGGGAAAATATGATGTTGTGTTTCATCCGCTAGCATTTGGCTCTCTTATGACATATTCAATGCAGATGGCATCCGCATTTTTCGTGGATGCGGGAATGAGCATCTTTGCAGATAAATTAAACGAGAAAATCTTCTCGGAGAAACTGACAGTTTACGATGATCCAACCCTGTTTTCGTCAGGGCACAGAATATACGATGAAGAGGCGACGGCAACTCAAAGAACCACTATCGTTGAAAAGGGTACGGTGAAATCGTATCTCCACAGTCATTCCACGGCAGTGAAGTTTGGAACGCGTACCACGGGAAATGCGGGTATAATAGTACCCAATCCGTGGCAAATTGTGGTGAAGCAGGGCACCAGAAACTATTCGGATCTTATTGCCTCAATTGACAGAGGATTGTTCATAGTGAATCTGTGGTACACAAGATTTCAGGATTATCGAAACGGGGATTTTTCCACCATACCCCGTGATGGTATATTCTATGTTGAGGGTGGAGAAATAAAAGAAGCATGGAAGGGCATACGCATAAGCGAAAACATAGTTTCAATGTTTGCAAGAATCACAGAGCTCAGCGCGGAACGGCACAAGGTGAAATGGTGGGATGAAGTGCTACCTTCATTACTGCCTTATGCAAAAATAGAGGGTGTGAATATCACCAAATCCACACTTTGAAATTTTCACTCATTCTTGAATTTCCTCCACATTTACCAGAAACTCTTCGCCTCTAACCCAAATCTTGTATTTCTTACCTTCTTTCGGTGGTTTCGGTATTTCGCGAATCAGACCCTTTCTTTTCATCAGGAATCTTCGTGCAACATCTGGAAACAGCGCGTATGAAAGAACATCTTCATCGTTATCTGCGAGATCTCCGATTTCTTTTTTGAGTTTATCCCATTCCGGCTTGAGCAGATCCGCAGGGCGAACGGTTATGGGCTCTTCATCACCCAGTACCTTTCTCTTTATGTTTTCCTGAATTGGGCCCGGTGGTTTGCCGTAAAGACCCTTGATGTAATCGCGCATTTCTTTGGGTATTATTTTCCAGCGCTCGCCGCTTATGATATTCATAACTGCCTGTGTTCCCACAATCTGGCTTAAAGGAGTGACTAGCGGAGGATAGCCCACCTCTGCCCGCACCCTTGGCACTTCAGCGAGTACCTCTTCTATTTTATCTTCCTCACCCATCTCTTTAAGCTGGTTGTAAAGGTTGGATACCATGCCTCCGGGTACCTGATAGATGAGCACCCGCGTATCCGCAATTCTCATCTCCATCCTAGTGTATTTTCTGAGTTTTTTCTCTATTTTTCGGAAATATTTTGCTATTTTTTCCAGCCTGTTCAGATCCAGACCCGTATCGTACGGAGTATCCTTAAACGCAGCGACCATGGTTTCCGTTGCTGGCTGTGCTGTACCGAATCCAAATGGGGACATAGCGGTGTCGATGATATCCACGCCTGCCTCCACGGCTTTCATATATGTTATGGGCGCCCAGCCAGCAGTGCTGTGTGTGTGCAGGTCTATGGGAACGCTGATCTCCGCTTTCAGTTTTTTGACGAGTTTGTACGCAACATCCGGGCTCATCAAACCTGCCATATCTTTTATGCATATGGAATCCGAGCCGAGTTCTTCAAGTTTTTTTGCCATATTCACGAATGAATCGAGGGTGTGAATCGGGCTTATCGTGTATACCACGGTGCCCTGCACATGAGCGCCTGCTTTCTTTGCTGCTTTTATGGCGGTCTCCATGTTTCTTATATCGTTAAGCGCATCGAAAATGCGGAATATATCTATGCCCGCCTCCGCCGCTTTCAATACGAATTTTTCCACGATATCATCTGGATAATGCCTATAGCCGACAAGGTTCTGGCCCCTCAGAAGCATCTGCATTGGCGTGTTTTTCAGATATTTTTTCAGTATTTTAGGGCGATCCCACGGATTTTCATTGAGAAATCTCATTGCGGAATCGAAGGTGGCGCCGCCCCACACCTCAAGTGAGAAGAATCCCATAGAGTCCATATCTTCGAGAATCGGAACCATATCTTCGGTCCGCATTCTTGTAGCAAAAAGACTCTGATGCCCGTCGCGGAGAGTGGTGTCGGTTATCTTTACCATAACGGGGAAA
>WAOZ01000146.1 GCA_015520975.1 DHVE2 group archaeon
GTATTTGAGTATGGTAGAGATGCGGTTTTAGTATGGACCAATTATCAAAACGGGCACATAGAATTCACATCCTGCGAAGATATCCCGCATTTCATTTTGATTGAAAGACCGATAATGAACGCATTTTTCGCCTCATACCAACTTGCTGATAAAAAATGTGCGCAGAGTTACACATACGGCCCGGCCGCGGGGGGCATCGGTGAGGCAGGGGCTTTCAGAATACTGACATGCGGCGAGAGAATCGAAGATATCGCACCTTACACGGGCTTCAAAAGAAAACGAAATATGATTCACGCAATAAACAAAAAAACAGTTTACAATGCCCTGCCGTTCATAGCAAGACTGTGCGGACAGTTTTCGGCATCCTATACTGCGCTGTTTATGAACCTTGCATTCAGCGATGTATCGGAGGAGTATGAAAGGATGTTGTTAATCGCCGTGGAGCTTGAAAGACTGCACAATCACATGTGGGTCATTCATAAACTCGCCTCGGATGCCGCGCAGAAAATCGCATCTGCACACTTCGCCGCATTGACCGAGAACCTTTTAAGGCTTAACGCAGCGATTTTCGGAAGCCGGTACCTTATGAATATCTCAAATCCGCGAATCCCCAAAGATGGGAAATTCAAAGAAAAGCTCAGCGAACTTAAAAAGGAATTTAACTCTCTCGTGGACGACCTGCTCAGAACCAGGATTTTCATTGACAGACTGCATACCACCTGCACACTAACAAATAAGGACATTTTATTACACGATATTATAGGCATACCTGCAAGAGCCTCTGGTGTGCCGCGAGATTCACGCAAATTCGGTGTTTTAGCTAAATACTATCGCGACTTCAAAATCGCAATTGAGAGCGACGGTGATTCGCTGGCAAGATTGATGGTTCGTGTGAATGAGATAGAAACCAGTTTTGAGATCATCGAAAATGTGGATTTACCCAAAAATTTTGCCGCTCCTGAAAGGCCTTCTAATGGGTTCAGATACGGGATGATAGAGGCTCCGCCGGGAGACATATTTATGGCGCTGGAAATTGAAGACGGCCGAATAAAATGGTTCCGCGTAAGACCGCCATCGCTGGTGATGCTTCATGCATTTTCCGTGGGCGTTCGCAAAAATGTTTTCACGGATTTTCCGTTCGCGCTTGATAGTTTCGGTGCGTACTTTGCAGACGCAGATCTTTACAGGAGGCGATGAAAATGTGGATCATTCGCGGGCTTAAAAAAGGCGTCATAACAACTACCTTTCCGAACAAATCAGATGACACGATACCTTTGTCATTATATCCCGAAAACACTGATAGATGCGTGATTTCTGATGAGATGACCCGTTTTGGATGTCTGGGTTGCGGTTTATGTAAGGAGAATATGAAACGATTGGAAAATGTAATTGAAATTTATAAGCCTCTGCGTTTCCCGGTGAAAAAATCGCTGCACATATTCTTTTTAGATGTGGGCACATGCGGAGCGTGCAACAGAGAGATTTCTCTTCTGAAAGCACCACAGTATGATCTGCACAGACTCGGAATGTTCTTCACACCAACACCGAAACATGCCGATGTTATGCTAGTCGCCGGAGAGCTAACCGAAGAAATGATACCCATTCTGAAAGATGCATACGAATTGATGCCAAAGCCGAACGGTGTTATTGCTGTCGGCTCGTGCGCTTCAAACGACACAGCGTACAGGAAAATAGGAGAAGTTGTGCCATTGAACGGGAGAATCGGCGGCTGTCCCCCTCAACCGCTATCCATCTTGAAGGCGCTTCTTGTATTTACCGGGAGGTGGAAACATTGAACTTCTGGCTATTAATAATCACCGCATATCTGTGTAGCGGAGTGGTCGCATTAAAATCTCCAAAAGCTGCATATTTTATCACAGCAGCAACTGCACTGGCGGCCATAACTGGCATCATCGGAGGAAGGGCGGGCACCGACGAGATTAACGGATACTTTATCTTTTTAGCATCCATAATATGGTTTTTCATATCCATTTATTCTCTCGGGTACGATAAAAGGGATCGCGTACTTGCGTCCTCTTTCTCATTCACCACGGCCATGATGCTCGTAATTTTAGTTTCACGCGATGCACTAACATTCCTCGCAGGCTGGGAAGGCATGACAATCGCATCGTTCCTGAGCCTATATTCTCGCAAAAACTCGCGCCACGCATCGTACACATTCCTCGCATTCGGAGAACTCAGCACTGCTATGCTACTCTCAGGTTTTGCATACGCATTTTCCATCACGCACAGTATCATTTTCAGCTCGTGGCATGGAATCGCAGAGTGGAGCGGGATTTTTATGGTTCTGGCTCTCGGTTTCGTGATTAAAATGGCAGCGGTGCCGTTTCACATCTGGCTTCCAGAAGCACACTCAAGGGCACCTGCCAACATGTCCGCGCAACTGAGTGCGGTGATGACGCTTATGGGCGTGTACGGATTGATAAGATTCCTGGATGTATCAGTGCCTGCCATCTGGGTCGGCGAAATTTTGCTGGCAATGGGTGCTATAACAGCCGTTATCGGAGCATTCTATGCCGCAGTATGCGATCATGTGAAGAAATTACCCGCTTACAGCACCGTTGAGAACGATGGCGTTATTATAGCCCTTGCAGGTGCTTTCATTCTAATGGCAA
This sequence comes from DHVE2 group archaeon, assembly GCA_015520975.1. Lineage (GTDB taxonomy): Archaea > Thermoplasmatota > Thermoplasmata > Thermoplasmatales > Aciduliprofundaceae > S143-98. The sequence continues at coordinate 2,637 of WAOZ01000146.1, forward strand.
ACGAGGGATATCCGGTAATCGGCGGATTCGTTTTGGTGAGTCTTCTATTCTTTGCATTCGCACATAGCATTTCGAAATCGCTGCTTTTCGCAATCTCCGGAAAACTGGAGCAAAGCGGTGGAGAGTATCTGGGCGGAAACTTTCATCTCTCAAAAATTGCGATTATGGGTGGCTACGCTGCGGCGATTTCGCTATCCGGCATACCTCCTCTTCCCGGCTATATTGGAGAATGGTCCGCGCTCGAATCCCTTTTCCAGTCATTCTATCTTTCAAGCCTTCAACTGAAACTTCTAACAGTCATAATCGGCGCACTTATTGCACTCACTGCAGGTATAAGCACGGTGGCCATGAGCAAATTCATTGTGCATGGAGTTCAGAGGAGCAAAACCCGAAAATACGACATATCAGATGCTGGTATCGCCGTCGGTACGGGTGTTCTAATTCTCTGCGGTTTGTTCCCGCAGCTGATTTTCCATACGTTTTCACCGATAGTGGAGAACATCGCAGGATTTGGCTCTGAAAAGTTCATAGGCGGGCTCCTTGGAATACCCGACGGCACACTAATCATTTCGGGTAACGGATTCGGTGTGCTCTCGCCGACCTCTCTGTTCGCATTGATCACGGGAACATTTCTGGTGCTTTACGCTCTGATTCGAGCCAAGTTCCTGAAAAAAGCAAGAATTGTGCCTGTATGGACCGGTGGGCTTAAAAACCCAGAGTATCCTGCACGGGCGCATTCGGTCATATTGCTGTTCACGCAGAAATGGTTATTTAAAACCGATGAGGATCTCAATTACAAAGATTCCGTTTACAATTTCTTCGTGTTTCTGGGTAAAAAAGCACGCGGGTTCGGAAAAACTTTTCAGAAAGCGCTCATGCCCGGAAACGACAGGCGATATGTACTTTATATGCTCGTCTCGCTGTTTGTTCTGCTCATACTTGCGGTCATTCCGATTTAACATCGCTTTTCAATTATTTTTGCAGTTTCTTAAAACGCACGGTTAATGCATACAGCACACTCAATTTTAGACAAATTTTAAATACCGTGATGGAGATAATAGAAGGATGGTTGTCAAGGTGAAAACTGGCATTATTGGATTGAACCGACTTCTTGATGGGGGCTTCAACAAAAACTCATCAAATGTGATTATAGGCTCCACGGGAGCCGGGAAAACCACATTCGCCACGCAGTTCATAAGGCGCGGGCTCATCGAGGGGCAGGAAGCAATATTCATAAGCCTTGACGAAAACAAAGAGCAGATTATCAGAGACGCCGTTAATATGGGCTGGAAGGATATACTCTATTTTGTGGAGAATGAAAAACTGATTTTCGTGGACGCATCCGGCAAGGAGTTTCAGGCTTTCATAAAAAAGGAGCTCCCTGATTTTGTCACGCAGTGGTCCGGCGCGGATGTGCGCATCGCCATAGATCCTCTCACGCCGGTCGTGTGGGCCACGCCCTCGCGATACGAGCAGAGAGAGCTTCTGGGATTCATGCTCAAAGAGCTCAGAAAAATAGGCACAGTTGTGGCAACACTGGAAGAGCACGGTCCGCCAGATCTGTCGTCACCGGAGACCGTGATACCTATGTATCTAGCAGATACAGTTATACATCTGAGATACCGCGCCGCCGACGAGTTCCAAAGGGAGATGAAAATAGTGAAGATGCGTGGTAGCAGGCACAGCGAGATGGTGCATCCGTACAAGATTATAAGAGGGTTGGGGATCGTTGTCAAACAGCGGGGATACAGAATAAAGAACACGCGCGAGGCAGTTTTGGAACTGGAAAAGAAGGTGCTCAAAAAACTCAAAAATGCATCTCCCGTGGTCATTGCGCGAATCAGAGCGGCACTCAAGGAGATAAAAGATGATGACATAGAGGACATGAACATCGATGAGATGGTTGAGCTCATTGTGGAGGAATTCTCGTGAGCATAGGTAAAGCTCTTCAGGAGATTCTGAAGCCGCACGAAGAAGGATACGAGGTGGGTGTGCATCCACTCTCCAACAGAACCAGACGCGCTGTTCTGAGAGAACTGACACGCAAGCCCTGTCAGACTGCCACAGCAGTGGCGACCAAGTTGGGTGCAAATGTTCAGAATGTACAGTGGCATCTGAAGAAACTCGAGGAATACGATTTCGTGAAATCTTTCAAAAAATCGCGTATCAGGTACTATCCTGCAGAGCTTATAAGCGCTGAGGATTTAGACATGTTTTCGCTGATCGCGGGCAAAAACGGATGGCTCGTGGTGAAGTCTTTATTATCCAGATGCCGCGAAATTAATTTTCTGAGCAGACACATGGGCAAATCCACCGCATACCGCATCCTGGCAGAGCTCAAAAAAAATGGATATGTTGAAGAGATCCGTTCTTCGCGGGCCATTTACTGCCTCTCGGATAAGTTTCACTCGAAACTTGAGTATTACGATAAAAGGGGGCTTGAGTTCAGAAAAATTTTTCTCAAAAAAATCGAATTGCGGGGCTATAGAGTGGAGATTGTCGGCACGGTCAATTACGAAACGAAGATCAGAATAGAGGGATATGAGAAATTCACGGTGGGTATATTCATCTCACCGCTCAGAACCGCGCTGGAGGTGAGGTAATGGATGTGGAAACTATGAAAAAACTCGCGGGCGAAAAAGCCGCGGAAAGGGTTAAGGACGGCATGGTCGTTGGGCTCGGCACAGGCTCAACCGTGAAATACACCATTCTGAAACTTGGCGAAATGGTCTCAAACGGGCTTGACATAATAGGCATACCCACATCGAAAAACACGGAAAAACTTGCACAATCTCTGGGGATCAAACTCGCCAGCATTAACGATTATCCCGAAATAGATCTGACAATAGATGGAGCGGATGAAGTAGATCCGAACCTCAACCTAATAAAAGGCGGCGGAGGCGCATTATTGAGAGAGAAAATAGTGGCTCACGCATCCAAATACGAAATCATAGTGGTGGATGAGGGAAAACTCAAAGATCATCTCGGCGGGTTCCCTCTGCCTGTGGAAGTGGTACAGTTCGGCTGGAAAAGAACCAAGCTGTGCCTTGAGAAACTCGGATGCAAAGCTATGCTGAGGACGAAAGGTGGCGCGCCATACATAACAGATAACGGAAATTACATACTTGATTGCAAATTCGGAACGATAGAAAACCCCGCAGAACTCGAAAAGCGCATAGACGAAATACCGGGCGTGGTCGAAGTGGGATTATTCGTGAATTTGGCCGACGAGGTTTATATCGGAAAAAAAGATTGTGTAAAAATTATGCGTAAGATTTGAGATCTTTAATGAGATCTTCGATCTCTTTAATCTTTTTCTGTAGATCCTTGGTAATTTCGTCTAAGACCTTATCAAAGGGCTTTGAGAGTCTGTAGCCGTGTACGGGTCTGCCCTTGCCCTCCTTTTTGATGTCTCTCTTTGTGATCCAGCCCTTCTTTCTAAGATACTGCATAGCTATGCTGACTTCGGGCTGTCTCAGTCCCGTGGCTTTTTCAATTTCCACAGATGTTACCTCGTCCTTTTTGCGTATGTACGCCAGTGTTCTAGCAACATTCCGCGGCAGTCCTGCTCTCTGTATCAACTGTGCGAGTTTTTCATCATCTTTTGTCATTGTATCTCTCATATCTATCACCGCGCCATCTATTAAAGGTGAGGTATATAAAGTTTTCTATGCTCAAAAATTCGTTTAAAATTGGGCTTCGGCCAATACTGGTTCTGTTTAAATATCATCATTTGTATGATTGTTAATTGATTTAAATTTACTCAAATTTGGGTAGGCCAAAAAATTTATAACGATAATCGTTATTAATGATGAAAAACTCGTGAGGTGTTTATATGGCATTCGACCCAGGAAGTACCGGATTCATGCTGGTAGCGACGAGTCTTGTGATGCTGATGACTCCTGGATTGGCGTTCTTCTATGGCGGACTTGTGGGACGTAAAAATGTGCTGACAATAATGATGCAGAGCTTCGTTTCGCTGGGATGGACAACCGTTCTGTGGGTCACATTCGGATTCAGTATGTGCTTTGGAAACGACATCGGCGGAATCATCGGCGGCGGAACATATCTGTTCATGAACAACATTGGCATGAACACACCATCGCTTGCAAATCCGAATATCCCAATGTGGGTTTTCGTAGCATATCAGATGATGTTCGCTGTCATCACTCCTGCACTGATCACAGGAGCTTTTGCGGATAGAGTCAGATTCAAAGCGTACATGATCTTCCTCACCGCCTGGCTGATTTTCGTTTATTTCCCGCTGGTGCATATGGTCTGGGGCGGTGGAATATTCGCACAGTGGGGCGTCAAAGACTTCGCGGGAGGTATAGTTGTTCACGCTTCGGCGGGCTTCGCGGCTCTCGCCTCGGTGTTCTATGTGGGCAAGAGAAGATACATTCACAAAGGGCCACATAGCATACCTCTCGTGGCTCTGGGTACCGCGCTGCTGTGGTTCGGATGGTACGGCTTCAACGCAGGAAGCGAGTTCAATGTGGATCAAATAACAACCATAGCGTTCCTTAACACCGATACTGCGGCATCGTTTGCAGCCGTGACCTGGCTCATTCTGGCAGTCATATTTGAGAAGAAACCTAAGGTTCTGGGTATGCTCACAGGCGCTGTGGCCGGACTCGCAACAATCACCCCGGCGGCTGGTTATGTGAGCGTGCAGGCGGCCATGGTTATTGGTATCGTTGCATCCGTTGCATGTTATTTTGCAGTATGGTTCAAAAACAAAAAAGGCTGGGATGACACCCTAGATGTATGGGGTGTACACGGAGTCGGCGGTTTCACCGGCATTCTGCTCCTCGGTCTGTTCGCATCCACCGCGATAAATCCCAACGGAGACAACGGATTGCTCTACGGTAACCCGCATTTCTTCCTCGTGGAATTCGGCGCTGTGGCTCTGGCAAGCATATACGCATTCGCATTCACATACGGAATGCTCTGGCTCATAGACAAAATCACACCGGTCCGAGTTTCACCAGAGGAAGAGAAAGAGGGTCTCGACGAGAAGGAATTCGGTGAAACTGCATACGAAATATGAATCTGCGAGAAAAACGCTAAATACCTTCCCTCCTTTCTTTTTTTATGCGCGTTCTGCTGCATGCCTGCTGTGCACCCTGTATGACCTATCCATACAGAAAACTTGCCGAAAAGCACGAGGTTGACGCGTTCTGGTACAATCCGAACATACAGCCGTACAGGGAGTATCTCAGAAGGCTCTATGCGATTCGAAAATATGCGAAGAATGAGGGCATTAACCTCATCGAAAATCTCGAGTATCCTCTAGAAGAATGGCTACTCATCGCGTCAAAATTGAGCATGAAAAGCAATGTGCTCAGGTGCAGATACTGCTACGCCACACGACTTAAAAAAACGGCGCATTATGCGAAAGAAAACGGTTATGATGCTTATACCACCACTCTGCTTCTGGCGCCGTATCAAAAACACGAACTTATCAGAGAAATCGGCGAGAACATAGCCCGAATGATGCATATTAAATTCCTTTATATAGATTTCCGCGATCATTTCGACGAGGCGGAGCGTATGGCCAAGGAAGCGGGAATATACCGGCAGGGATACTGCGGCTGCGTATTCAGCGAAGCAGATAGATACTGGAGAAACGCGCCATAATCTTCAAAAGAGATGGTTAAATATGTGTCCAGAAACGAGAAGAGAGAAAATCGCTTCCATGCTGAAAGAAAACGAGATGACAATCTCCGAAATCGCCAGATGCCTGGAAATGAGTGTAAAAGATGTGGAGGAGGATCTAATACACATCTCCCGCTCGAAAAAATTTGGTACTCTCGTGGTTCTTCCGGCCAGATGTAGAAAATGCGGATTTGTTTTCAAGCCCGCGGTGAAAATCCCGAAAAAATGTCCCCGTTGCAAATCAACATGGATAGAGGAGCCCGTGTTCAAAATTTATTCCTGAATTTTATATTTGATGATTGCAAGCTTTAAAACAAAAATATTCCTGCCATCTTTTCTTTCGTTCATTTTTCTGATATTAGCGGATAATGCCTTATATACATATCCTCCATCTCACATCACCTCAGAATCCTCATAGCATTAAAGACCGCTATCAATGCAACGCCCACATCTGCAAATACTGCCTCCCACATTGTTGCCTCACCCATAATTCCTAAAGCTATGAATCCAAATTTCACGCCAAGAGCTAACAAAATGTTCTGCCACACAATACTCTTTGTTTTTCTTGATATCTTTATACTCTCTGGTATTTTCAGGAGTTTATCATCCATTATAACCACATCTGCTGTTTCAATGGCAGCGTCGCTTCCCATAGCGCCCATAGCTATACCAACATCCGCCCGTGCGATAACCGGTGCATCGTTGATTCCATCTCCCACAAAAATGAGAGTCTTTCCATCTTTCATAAGCTGCTCCACAACTCTTACTTTATCCTCTGGAAGAAGCTCTGCATAATAACCATCAAGTTTGAGTTTTCTGGCAATATCTCTCGCCACCCTACTGTTATCCCCTGTAAGCATCACTATGTTTTTGATGCCCAAATCTTTAAGGGTTTTTACTGCTTTTATAGCATCTGATTTTATTTCATCGGAGATTATTATGTATCCTGCATACCGTCCGTTCACCGCCACATGGACAACGGTTCCCTCAACATTGCAGGTATCATGCTCCACGCCAAATCTGTGGAGTATCCTATCATTGCCAACAATAACATCCAGATTTCCTATTTTCGCTTTAACCCCAAAACCGGAAATTTCCCTGTATTCCTTCACATTGTTATCATCAATTTCCTTTACGTACGCTTCTTTTATTGCATTTGCGACAGGATGGGAGGAATACTTCTCAGCCAAGGCTGCAAACCTGAGAATTTCGTTCCTCCCAAACCCGTTTCTGGGCACAATACTAATAACTTTGAACACCCCTTTCGTTAATGTACCTGTCTTGTCAAATGCCACAACCTCCGTCGTTGCAAGAGAATCCAAAAAATTTGAACCTTTAACAAGTATGCCCTCTTTGGCGGATTTTCCGATACCTCCAAAGTACCCAAGAGGTATGGATAACACGAGCGCACATGGACAGGATATTACAAGAAGAACTAGCGCACGGGCAACCCACACCGAAAATTCTGCATTAAAAATTATTGGTGGAATTATTGCGATTCCCGCAGCGAGTGACACCACCGCAGGAGTGTAATAATGGGCAAATTTCGTGATGAATTTTTCCGTTCTTGCCTTTCTCGTTGTCGCGTCTTCCACGAGTTTAAGTATTCTTGAAACTGTTGATTCTTTCATTTCCTTTGTCACCCTTACTTTGAGAATCCCTGTCAGATTGAGCATTCCAGAGAGCACCGTATCCCCTGTTTTGATATTTCTTGGAACGCTTTCGCCAGTAAGCGCAGAGGTGTCCACTGTTGATTCTCCTTTTATAACGATTCCATCCACGGGCACCCTCTCTCCGGGTTTTACGAGAATTATGTCTCCTCTTCTGATCTTTTCTGGAGGAATCACAATTATCCTATCGTCCTTTAAAAGATTTGCATATTCC
>WAOZ01000147.1 GCA_015520975.1 DHVE2 group archaeon
ACATTCATCCACATCGCTTTTATGATAGTAGATTCAAATGTTATGCATCCCCTCCAAATCAACACTCAATATCTCTTGCTCATACTCTGACTAAAATAAATGTAACTTCACACCTTCGTACAGGCGAATCTAAGTTTCGTTTTATAAATCAAATTCCCGGTGCATTAGGTGAAGAAAGAATATAATATTTAATGCTCATCTGCATTTATGGTAGTTCTTCCTGTTAAAAAAGGTGCTGTGAACATCAAACCCAGCAAGATTGTGGCCGTAGGTCGCAATTACCTGGCACATGCGGAAGAGATGGGCAGTTCCGTACCTGAAAAACCTGTACTTTTTCTCAAACCCCCTTCTGCCATAATTGGTCCGAACTCCACCATTATACTTCCTCCACAGAGCCGCAGAGTCGAGCACGAGGTGGAACTTGCCGTCATTATTGGTAAAAAAGCAAAAAATGTCGAGATTGATAGCGTGATGAATTACGTGTATGGATACACCATTATTCTCGATATAACCGCCAGAGATTTACAGGCTGAAGCGAAGAAAAAAGGATTACCATGGAGTGTTTCAAAAGGTTTTGACACCTTCGCGCCCATAGGACCACGCATCGTACCAAGAGATGATATAGATCCCTCATCACTGCATATCTGGCTCAAAGTCAACGGTGAACTGAGACAGGACGGAAACACAAAAGATATGATTTTTTCAGTTCCATTCCTCGTTTCATACATCTCGAAAATTATGACACTGGAACCCGGAGATATCATAGCCACAGGCACACCCGCCGGGGTAGGACCGCTGGAAAACGGAGACTTCGTGGAGGCAGGAATAGATGGCATCGGAACTTTAAAAGAGCGGGTGAAACGAATTTAAGGCACAAGCACCGCGGCAGCCACAACAGTGGTCCATTCACCGGGCTTTTCGACCACGGCCGTTGCCGTGATGTTCGATGTCAGGAGAATTCTGTCATCGAGTCTCCACACCTGTTTTTCCTCATCCCATACAAGATGCCTCTGCAACCCCATGGTGGACGCAAGCATCTCCGCTGCAAGATCTTCAGCGTAATCACCCGCAGTTTGCGCAGTTTCGCCGAAACTGTGATGCTCGCTCAGGTATCCATATCTGCTTCTATCTTTGGGCACAGCCAGACCCACAGACGCGGAAATCATACGATTGAGTTCGTTGCTGGAATTTTTCGCCATCACCACAAACACAATCTGACCCGGTTTGAGATATTTCAAACCTTCCTCTTTGGATACTATTTCGGCATTGGGCGGAAAAATAGAACTCACCTCAACCAAGTTGAACTGAGCTATTCCCGCATCCCTCAACGCTCTTTCGAACGAGCCCAATCTACTCGTATGTCGCCCCACGCCTTTGGTAAAAAAAACTTTTGTGGGTATGAGCTGAAGCATTTTCAATCCCTCGTCGCCAGCGCGGTTACAAGGGATTCATCGTCAACATACATCTCCTTTTTAATCTCCACTGTTCCGTTAACTAGCGGCTTGATGGTGTCTATAGCTTCCACGCGTATCAATGTGGAACGATAGAAATCTGCATCCACCGTTCTGTTTCCTGTCATCTTCTCTATTATCTGAAATATCTTATAGTTCTCAAGCGCAAGTTCAAGATTATCTTTCATGGGATACACATTGAAATCGCGTATCATATCAGTTATAACAAAATTCATTTTCATTAATCTCTGTTCAATCTCGAACCATTTTCTGAGAGATGCTTCCTCATGCGTCAATCCAAAATATCCAGAGCAACCTTTACCCTTCAATCCACTGGCAGCCCTCGACAGAAACAGAGTTATACCATCAATAGTCTCCACGGGATCCGTGATAAAAACATCAAATTTTCCGCGCAGTTCTTCATCAATATCGTATCGTACATCGAATTTTTGTGCCACAATATTCAGATTTCTTTCCCCGGCCACCTTATTTATGAACTGTATGAGCCTGTCATCTATCTCCAGAACCACTATTCGGTTCGGAAGCCCGGTTAACGCCATACCTATGCTTATGAGATCATCGTCTCCAACAACGAGTATATCCATCCCTTCCAGATCGCCACGCTCGTAAATGAACGCTATGCGGCGCATAACATCCTCTTCTTTAATATACCCCTGGTCGTAATCCGATGTGGGTTTGGGCCTCATCGACGATATCTTTTTATAGTCTTCAAGAACTCCGAATGCATCTTCCACTAATCCTCTTCCATCGCATTTTGAGCATCGCGTTTCATAGAGCTTGGCTTTGAGTTTTCTCTTTTCCTCCATGCCTTTCTCGGTGAGTTTGAGTTTACCATCTATAACTTCAACTAAGCCACAGTCTATCAGGCATTTGAGATTCGCAATGTAATCGTTCAAATCCGCATCAACGAGCGATATTAACTCCCACGGGCTTCTCTCTTTTTCCAGATATCTCAACATCTGCTTCCTCGTTCGCAATTTCCACACCTCTCTCCATCTTCACTACGTCCACGCGGCCAGGGTTGAGCTTTTCTAAAATGTATTCATATGCCAGCTCTGCCTGCCCAGGATCGCCACAGGTGTATATATCCAGCGTAACAAGCCCGTGTTCGGGCCATGTATGAAAACTAAGATGTGATTCCGCAATCAAAATGATACCGCTGGCACCTTCAGGCCTGAACTGATAATAATCTGAAGAAATTTTACTCAATTTTGCATATTTAACAGCACCTTCAAAAATTTCTTTCATGCGCTCAACCCTAGCCAACAGCGCTGGATCCACACCGTACATGTCCGCTATGATGTGGACCCCGACAGCCATCTTCATCAACCTCCATTATTTTTTCACCTCCTTTTATTTATTTTGCAGATGGAGTTTAATAACTCCATATATTTGAATGTTGCGATTGTTTCAGCCATTTTCAGTGAGAGCAAACAAAATATAGGTCTAGTTATTACTCCTCAATATGGTTAAAATTTCACCGTCAATACTATCCGCTGATTTTTCAAAACTCTGTGAAGAACTGCGTCTGTGCGAAAAGGGAGGCGCGGATATCATTCATCTGGATGTGATGGATGGGCATTTCGTGCCCAACATAACATTCGGCCCGGTGGTCATTAAATCCATAAGAAAATGCGTGAAGACCCCTTTCGACGCACATCTGATGATAGAAAATCCTGAGAAATACATCAAAGATTTTGTCGATGCAGGTGCGGATATAATCACCCCGCATATTGAAGTGAAATATCCAATAGACACCCTGATCAAGAAAATAAAAAATTACGGTGTTGAAGTGGGTGTTGCTTTAAATCCCGATACTCCATTCAAAAAAGTTGTTCCGTATATTGATAAAATCGATTACCTGCTCATAATGTCCGTTTATCCCGGATTCGCAGGACAGAAATTTATAGAAAACACTCTTGATAAAATCAAAGAGGCAAAAGAGTACATACTTAAAGAAAATTTGACAACAAAAATCGCTGTTGATGGCGGGGTAAAGCATTCAAATGCAAAGAAAATAATAGATGCCGGTGCGGATATTCTTGTGGCTGCAAGTGCCATTTTCAGTGGAGATATCGTAGAAAATATTAAAAAATTTAAAAAATTTTAATTTTTCGTGTCTCACTGGAAAATTTCATTCAACACCCTCAACAATCTTTTTAAGCACCGCTAAATAATTTCGAAGCTGGGT
>WAOZ01000148.1 GCA_015520975.1 DHVE2 group archaeon
CCCAATACCATTCTTGCTGGGCCGGTAGATCAGCTCGGAAGATCGCCACATTCGCAATGTGGAGGTCCCGGGTTCAAATCCCGGCCGGTCCATTAACCCCCTTTCTTAAAAAGAAAGGTGTTTTATCCCCAAAGAAATAATTTGATTTTTGAATTTTTCTTCTTCCGTCTGGTTCACTAAGCCCCTTTAAAAAGGCTCTTTATCCACTAAAATGATTTTTGTTTTTAAAATTAATAGGCTTGATTGTAAAATCCTATCAGATTATTTCTTTCCGTCGAATCTTTTTAATCTTTTTTAAAAATAAATTTTCACAATAATAAAAAATTATTTGAGGATAATCCTCGCATCTACAACGCTCAGTCCTTTTTCGTAGACAATCACGGGGTTTGCATCCACTTCCTTGATATGGTCTCTGAAATCCCATACGAGCTGTGATAATCTGCTCATTGCATCCGCGATGGCATCAACATCCTTTGGTTTCTCGCCTCTGGCACCGGTTAGAACTTTGTAACCCTTGATTTCCTGGATCATACCTTTTGCCTCTTCAGCCGTTATGGGCGCGATTCTGAAAGTCACATCCTTCAGGATCTCCACGAATATACCGCCAAGACCGAACATCACGGTTGGGCCGAACTGCATATCATTTATGCTTCCGATGATGGTCTCTGTGCCCCACGGGGCCATCTCCTGCACATATACACCGTGTATATGCGCATCGGGATCGTATTTCTTCGCATTAGAAACAATCTCTTCAAATGCTTTTCTCACATCTTCCTCGCTGTTCAGGTTCACTTTCACTCCGCCCGCATCGCTCTTGTGGATAATCTGCGGAGAAACTATTTTCATAACCACTGGAAATCCTATCTCGTTCGCAATCTGAACGGCCTCGTCCGCACTCTTTGCAAGCTTGCCTTTAGGAACCGGAAGGCCATACGCGGCAAAAACCTCTTTCGCTTCGGGCTCTGTGAGGGCTTTTCTGCCATCGGCTTTAACTTTTTCTATGATTTCTGAAACTTTCTGTTTATCCACCTCGTAAGGTTTGAATTCGTGGATTTTCTCCTCCTTGAATCTGCCGTACTCTCTGAGCGCGGCCATTGCTCGTACAGCTGCGCTCGGACTCTTGTAGTATGGCACGCCATGCTCTATGAGCCATTCGCCCGCCTTAACGCTCTTCTCTCCACCGACGAGGCTGACGGTGACGGGCTTATTCACGCCGCTGTCCTGAATGGCTTTGTATATCCCCTCCACAATGTTCTGAGGATCCGTGAAAGATGTCTCGCAGTAAAGCACCACAACACCATGAACCCACGGGTGCTTCAGTGCATCTCTAATAGAGCCCTCGTACCAGTCTCTATCAGCCATACCAGTGAGATCCACCGGGTTCTTTGGACTGCCGAATTCCGGCATATGCTTTCTCATCAGATCTTTAAGATCTTCGGGTGCATCTTTAAGCGGTATACCGTACTTCTCTGCGGCATCGGTTGCAAGAACACCCACACCGCCACCGTTGGTTATAATCAGAAGATTTTCGCCTTCCATGGGCGGCTGGAGAGCGAGGGCCATTGTTTCATCGAACAGCGCATCCAGATTCTCCGCCTTTACAACATGCCCCTGCTTGAACGCAGCGTCGTAGATTTTCACACTTCCTGCAAGGCTTCCAGTGTGTGATGCGGCGGCAGCTGCACCGCGCTGAGATACGCCGGCTTTGAGAGCGATGATGGGCTTCTTGGATTTTTTACAAACTTCCAGAAACTTTCTTCCGTTTTTGACCCCTTCAACATAAAGAGATATGACCGCGGTTTCTTCATCTTCATTGAAATATTCTATGAGATCGCCAAAATTCAGGTCAGCCATGTTTCCTATGCTGATCATATGAGATATACCAACTTTATCCGACCATGTTCTGGCGTCCATCGCTATTAGAAGCGCACCGCTCTGAGAAATTAGTGTTGCCTTGCCGGGATATGGAAGATACGGCCCGAATGAAGCATTCATTTTCAGAGGATTGCTCATTATACCCACGACATTGGGACCGAGTATGCGCATACCGTATTTTCTGGCGATTTCTACAACTTCTTTTTCAAGATCCTCTCTGCCCACTTCACTGAAACCCGATGCAATTATGACAAGGCCTTTAACGCCTTTCTGTCCACACTGTTCTGTAACAGCCGGCACATACTTTGCTGGAACCACTATGAGTGCAAGATCAACCTCGTCCGGGATATCCAGTATGGAATGATAGCATTTGAGCCCTTCAATTTCATCGGCTTTGGGATTTACGGGATATATCTTTCCTTCGTATCCGGACTGTAAAAGATTTATGACGCACTGATGCCCGATAGCTTTGGGATCTCTGCTTGCTCCGACAATTGCTATAGATTTTGGTTTGAATACAGGGTCTAACGGATTCATTTTCATTACCTCCTGCTGGGGAATTGCGTTAATACATAATAAATTTCGCAATCGACAAAAAACGATTTTTATTTTAACATTCACCAAATATGGGTGAGTTAAATATAAATAGGGTGAGTAAATCTCTTTATCTGTGGAAGATAAAATAGTGCATCTGAGACTTAAAGATCGGCCCGACCTTACGGTGGGTGAGCTTTACGAAATAATGATGGAGCTAAGCCAGAAATATCCTGATAGGGAGTTTTTTTTCGACGGAGATGAGCAGGCTATATGCTCAAGGCCAAAAAAGGCAAGATGAGTTGAGGTGCCGGTGCTGCGGCAAAAGCGCCTGCGAATAATATGTATGCAATTATAATCGCAACAATGACAATCGCCAGCAGTATTATCCACAGTATTAACTTTATGAAAAATTTGAGCAATCCAACCGCTGCAAGCAGGATTATGATAATCAGACAGCAGAGCAGGTTCATAGATGATTATCTGTGAAACCTTATTTAAAATTTTGGGAAGTTTTTGCGTCTTGCTGATATTTTGTTGTGTAAAAGTTGTATATAAA
>WAOZ01000149.1 GCA_015520975.1 DHVE2 group archaeon
ATACATTACCGCGCTTATATTTAAACATTTTGAGAATATTTGCACAATGACGCATTAAAATTAAAAATCAGGTGAATTTTTTAACGAAAGTTATAAATAAACGAATTTAATTGGAGAGGCTGTAATGAAGAAGGCAATAACTGGACTTCCGGATGAGCTGTTTGCTTGGGAGGAAATTTCCAAGGAACAGCAAGTGATAAAGATATACACCGATCGCAGACGCTATGGTAAAACGGTGACCATCATAGAGGGTTTTGATCCGCGAGATGTTGATCTGAAAGAGATGGCAAAGTCTCTCAAGCGCAAGGTGGCCACGGGCGGCACCGTTAAAGACGGGAGAATTGAACTCCAGGGCGATCAGCGGGAGCGGGTTAAAAGATTTCTCGAAGAAATGGGATACACTGTTGAGATAATTGAATGAGGTTATGCTGCCCACTCCACTATACGAAACATTATCTGAATTTTTAAATGAAGCGATCCGCTGCAATCAGCGCAGGCTTCTTGTATTAGCTGGTCCGAGGGATTGGGGTGTATCTGTACTAAGAGAGATTCTGTTGGAATTACCCTTTGAGCGAAAGATCGTGTTCACATGGCAGAGGGATTTTGAAGTTCCCGCCGAGATCGAGGAGCTTAAAAATGTAGACACATACCTTGGCACAACATACGAATTTCTGGCTATGGATGTGCATCATTCTTTCATCCCCAATGATCTGGGCAAACTTGTCAGTATTGTGAAAGGCGGAGGCTTTGTTGTGCTTTTAACTCCGAAATTCGATGAATGGGTCAAATCCACAAATTTTTTCCATGAAGTGATACTAACCCCGCCCTACACGCTCAACGATATCAGACACAATTTTGTAAAATGGGTGATTAAAAAACTTATAGAGCATAAGGGCATAGCGATTGTGAATCCAGAGGGTATTGTGAAATGCAGTAGAGTGGAGTGTGAAAAATACAGGCGTACCGTAGCCTTACCTGAAAATGCAAAGTTTTCCAGACAGATTTACGAGATTTGTCTCACGCAAGATCAGATCAGGGTTCTTCAAATGGGCGAATCCCTCGAAAAAAGAGGGGTGATGGTGATCACGGCGGACAGGGGCAGGGGTAAAAGCAGTGCGTTGGGTATGCTTGCTGGCTCTCTTGCTGGCAGGGTCAGGAGAATATGCGTTACCGCACCTGATATGAATAATCTCAACGAATTTTTCCGGTTTCTGGAAAAAACTTTGCAGATTAGGGGAATCAATTATAAACGGAGACGGAAGAGTGTTATAGGTAAGAAATTCAACATAGAGTATGTGGAGCCGGTAAATGTGGATCCACATAAATACGATATGATTTTTGTGGATGAAGCGGCGGGCATACCAGTGCCTCTTCTGCTAAAATATCTCAAATCCCGTAGAGTCGTGTACTCAACAACCACGCATGGGTATGAAGGAACGGGGCGCTCGTTTTCCATAAGATTCATGGGGGCACTCAAAAAAAGCGGGCGGAATTACATCACCGTGGAAATGACAGAGCCCATCAGGTATTCTCAAAATGACCCTGTTGAAAGATGGCTTTTTGACACATTGCTTTTAGACTCTGAGCCCGTGCAGCTGCAATCGGTTGAGCCTGAGCGCACTGTTTACAGAAAATACACCATTGAGGATCTGCTTTACAACGAATCTAAATTGAGGGAATATTACGGAATATTCGTTCTGGCGCACTATCGCAACAATCCCAATGATTTTGGAATTTTATGTGATGCGCCAAATCAGGAGCTGAGAGTGCTGGAATATGAAGGGCACATCGTTTGCTCCGTTCAGCTTGCGAGGGAAGGGGGTATTGAAGATTACGCTGAGGATCTTTATTATGGTGAGACTCCGCCGGGAAACATAATTCCCGATGTTATTATCAAGCATTACCGGATGAGGGATTTCGCAAAATACAGAGGATACAGAATTGTCAGAATAGCAACACATCCCGAATTTATGGATATGGGGTTGGGTACTGAAATGCTTAGAAACATTAAAAAAGAGCCTGTGGACTGGGTCGGGTCATCTTTCGGTGCCACGGCACGACTTCTGCGGTTCTGGCTGAAAAATGGTTTTTACCCCATTCATATTTCTCCAAAAATAAATGAGGTCACGGGTGAATATTCGGTGGTTGTTTTGCATCCTGTTAAAAGTGGAGTTAAAAGAAAGATGAAGAACATACGAAAAATGTTTGGAAAGAAGTTGATTGCATCTCTAAGCGAAATACATCGAAATCTTGATCTTGACATAGCGCGATTGCTGCTCACAACACTGCCGCGCGATGAGACACTTAAGCTCACAGATACCGAGTGGAAAAGATTGGTCGCGTACTGCTGGGGT
This sequence comes from DHVE2 group archaeon, assembly GCA_015520975.1. GTDB lineage: Archaea > Thermoplasmatota > Thermoplasmata > Thermoplasmatales > Aciduliprofundaceae > S143-98. Next base: position 2,355 of record WAOZ01000149.1, read on the forward strand.
CCCGGCAATTATGAAGTTACGATGGATGTCATTAAAAAAGTCGCCGAGCAGTACTTCTTTCTTAGCAACCCTCCAGAATTGACTGAAGAGCAGGAGAAGATACTCATCGGAAAGGTACTGCAGCACAGGCACTGGGATGATGTGGGTAGAGAGATAAGGCGCGGAGGTACATATGTGGTGATAGAGCTCAGAGAGATAATGAGAAAGTTTCTGGGTGATGAGTATGAAGAAGAAATATCTGAATTTCAGCGAAGATTTCATTCAGCAGATTCTGAGCGGCGATAAATGTGCAACCCTGCGGCTTGGGTTCAGAGATTACAGAAAAGGTGAGCGCGTTATAATTACAGCAGGGAACAGAGAGCTTGCGGTGGCAGTGATAAAAGATGTGCGTTTCAAAAGATTCAGTGATATAACTGATACGGATGCGAAACTCGATGGATTCCGAACGAAAGATGCGCTGAAACATGCACTGGTAGAATTTTACGGTGAATTTGAAGAAGATGCCGTGTTCACACAGATCATTTTTGAAATTGAAAAAATAATTATGTGAAATACAGAAGATATGGATGCTCATCCTCTTCGTGTCCTCCAAGCACAAAGGCTCTGAGTTTTTTAAGGGCATCGCCGTATTCCCGAAATATCTTGCGTGCCCGTTCAACCTCTAGCTCCATTTTTTTCATTATCTTTTCTGCGGCGCTCAGTTGACGTAGATTGATTGAATGGTTAAAAGCGTTCAAGAGCGTGAAAAATCCACCCAGCCAAATCTGGACTTTCGTATATGCATGCACAACATTTTCAATATCCTTATATTCGGGGGACGAGGGCGGTGTGGATGAATACATTTCTATGATCCAATCCATTGCCTTTGTATCCATATCGTAGCCTTTGAGGTGTGTGCTGAGCCCCTCAACTCTCTTGCTAATGGATGCTAGGCGTTTCAAAAGATGGAGAACCCTTTTATTTGGTCTCTGTTTTGAAAGTTCCATCTGAAGAATGGCGCGCTGGTCATCCATTAGATAAGCGAGATCAATAATTTTGAATCCATGTTTTTTAAGCAGCTTTTCATCAAGTCCGCTGTTTGCCATAGATATATGGAAGTGCTTTAAGAATTAAAAAGTTTTTGCGAAAAAAAATTGAAGAAGTTTATAGCTCAGAATATTTCTTTGCTATTTCCTTTGCCATATCAAGTGTGGAAGCATCGCCGCCCATATCGTATGTGCGTACCTTACCTTCCTTCACCACTTCTTCGATGGCCTTTTCAAGCCTGTCAGCCTTTGTATGCTCTCCTAAATAATCGAGCATCATTCTTACGGCTCTTATAGTGGCTATTGGGTTCACTTTATACAGACCTGCATACTTTGGAGCGGAACCGTGCACAGGCTCAAACACCGCGTAATTGTCCCCAATATTACCAGCTGCAGCGAACCCCAGTCCGCCGGTGAGCTGCGATGCCAGATCGGAAATTATGTCTCCAAACATATTTGAGGTCACGAGAACATCGTACTTCTCTGGATTTTTCACGAGCCACATTGCCTGTGCATCTATATTTGTCTCCCACAGTTCTATTCCCGGATACTCTTTTGCAATCTCTCTTGCCACTTCCACGAACATACCGCTTGTCTCGCGGATGACATTTGGCTTTTCTACGACGGTCACACTCTTAGCTCCGTATTTTTTCGCATGCTCAAAGGCCGCTCGGATAATTCTCTCGCATCCGCGCCGGGTGAAGATTCTGCAGGAAATTGCGAGTTCATCGCCGGGTACATCCATAAATCTCTTAAAT
>WAOZ01000150.1 GCA_015520975.1 DHVE2 group archaeon
GACACGGATGGTGATGGGCTGAGCGATTTTGCAGAATTGAAAGGATGGTATGTTTATGCAGATGAGAAATGGGTGGGGAGCAATCCGCACGAATGGGACACGGATGGTGACGGGCTCAACGACTATAGTGAGTATGAATATGACACGAATCCAAAGGTTAAAGACACGGATGGGGACCATATTCCGGATGCGGAGGATCCGCAGCCAACCCTGGTGGAGTATGATAAACCTAATATAACGGTGCCTAAGATATACTCATCGGATGGAAAGTGGTATATAAGCAATTTTTACGCGGAGGATAATGTGGGTATAGAGAGCGTGGATATTTACTACTATGTGGGAAGCACAATTGAGGTGCACAGAAGCTTTAAATATGATATGAAAAAACAGCTCTGGCTTACAACGAGCATAGACGATGATGTGTGGGACTATGTTGCGGGTAACAAGATAGAGATAGTGGTAACGGATGTGAACGGGAACAAGGCGTATTTTAATTATACGCATGATCTGTACAGTGATTTGAGCAAGGTATGGAGCAGTATAAGCAAGTACATAAGCGGAGCGATAGTGAATGCGGTGAAAGCACTGATATCAGCGTATCCGGGCCTGGCGCCGCTGATAGCGCTTGCGTGGGGGCTGGGAGAGAGTCTGTGGAGCAACAGCATAGGCGGGCTGATAGATATAGTGAAGAACCCGATGCAGTTTGTGAACGGCATAAAGAGTTTCATTGCAGCGCTGGAGCAGAACGGAGTGCTGAATACGATAAAGGCGATACTGGGAAGCATAGAGAAGGAGATAAAAAAGAAAGTGGATGAACTCGTGGCGTACATAAGTGATGTAACGAAAAGAGACGCTGTAGAATCGGAATGTTTTGATATGTATGTGGTGGGGGATATAATAGGGTTTGTTGTGAGCATGGCGCTGCAGCCGGGCGGATTTGCGAGTGATCTTGGCGGTTTTATAGAGAAAGTGGGCAGTGATGCCGGTAAACTTGGAGAGGCTTTCGGAAAAATAGCAGACACGATAGAGAAAATGAAGAGTCTGCTGGAGGATGTGAAATCCACAATCTTGGGTAAATTGATGGAGAAATGCACAGCATTGAAGAATGCAGTGAAGGAGCTGGTGCAGGCTGGAAAAATGAGTGAGAAGGTAAGAAACGCACTGAACAAGATTTTTGGCTGGCTGGGAAAGAAGGGCATAGAAGAAAATGAAGCACTGGTGAAGGAAGCAACCCAGGAGATAGAAAATGGGGCGAATGCAAAGGATGTGGAGGATGCGATAGATGATATAAGAAGTGATAGTGGAGTTGCGGGCAAGCCGGAGAAGGAGAAAGAATTATTAGAAGCGGAGGAGTATGCTATAAAGGAAGTAGGGTTAACGGGAGAGAAGGCGAAGATATTCCACGAGGTTCTACGCCGCGGGCTGGTGAGCGAGGTAGATAAGACCGATGCAGAGTTCTTGAAGAAGGTGGCGGAGTATATAAAGTATAGTGATAAAAATCCGTTGGATGCTGGTGAAGATACTGTGGTAAGATTTATGAAAGCGAAAGATGTGACTACTCAAATAAACGGTGAAACCATTGAGGATTTCGCTGTATTACTTCAGAAAGACTGGGAGCACATAAAGATTAGACACATCGGAAGCAATGCCGAGGGAACACCATTTAGATATGCTGATGGAAGATATCTTTCCGATGAAGAAGTAAGAGATCTAATAGAATACGGACTAAAGAAAGGATATGTAGATACAGTACATAACAATGATCCAACCAAATACATAGTAATAGCATGCAAATTACAAGGTTATTGGGGTGGCAGAGGCATACGTATAATAGTGAGCAAGGAATATGGAAATATAATAACTGCATATTTGACTACAGCGGTTTAGAGGAGGTGAATTAAGATGAACGATATAATTGATATTTCGGAAGAAAGCATCGAAGAATTTCAGAAGACCTCGGCGAAGACAGATAGTTGGATGTTACATTATTTTACACTATACATCCATCTTCCCACAGGTGAGGTCATAAGAAGTGAAACGCAAATTTTCATGGATATTGCAAACTTAATTAACGCTATTGATTCTCTTATTTTGTTTAAAAAAGGAGCGGTTCTTTTTGACAGCGGAGGTAAATATTCAATAGGGTTTGATGTAGTAGATGATTTTTATGTTGAGATCTGGGTTGAAAATAGCGAAAGAAAGTCATTTAAAATTGAGAGCAAAATCCTATTAAGAAACATGTGTAACCTTTTAATTAAAATTAGAGATATATGCAACATGGTGAAAAAACCTTCAGAGGAATTATTGGAAAATTTGCGATTGATAAATGTTTATTTGCACATAATAAATTTAAGGATAGAAGATTATCGGAATCAACTTGTATGAATTATGAAAGAAAAATAGGTTAATTATTGGGTTGTGATAAGCGAAGATAAATATCCTAGATGGGTTATCCAGCACATCCTAAATCAAAACCACCCTGGAGATGGGAGGTGCTAAAATGAGAAACAAAATTGGTACCTCCAGAAATAATCCAGATAAAGCCATATACAATGGAAGACGAAAAAGTAGTAGATCAAATAGTGGTAGTAAAGCTCACAGATGGAAATGTGTTGAGGCTATTTGATGCACAGTGCAAAGTGGATTACGATGCTGTAAACAAGCATGTTCTCTTGTCTATTGAGCTCTTAATTTATAAGATAAAAAAAGAGGTGAAGGGTTGCTCTTTTAGTATTAAACAGGTTAAAGGATGGTTAGCAGATATTTGCGGCAAATATCGGTTTTGCGGCTATGCGAAGCCCACGAAGTGGGTTTGGACGGAGCGGTAGCGAAGTCGCATAGCCGCTAGTATTGCGCCCCCGCAGAAGCGGGGCCGAAGGAGTTGCGGTTTTGTTCCCGAAAACCCTTTTACCGTTCCCCTTCTGAGAGTTAAATAACATAGTTATTTTTCGTTAGGGTTTGAGGGAACTGTGCCGTTAGGCACAGCCCGATGGGCAAAACCGCAATTGCGTAAGTACTTGAGTTATCTGGAAGTTACAGTATTGAAACTCCTTATGGGTTGATAACAACTTATCAAAAATACAAAGAGTATATCGGAAAAGAAATAGTTGCATATGGGTGCTTGGATGTGAGTGATGTAAAGATTCAATCAGCGGATGGAATCTAATATACGAATATCGTTGCAAAAAGATTTATGTTGTAGTGAATGAAGGTGATAAAGGTATAATAACGGCACATCTATATGGTGGAGGGTGATAACTAATGAGACATAGAGTACTTGTGAAAGACTACGGCTTTAACGAGTATACAGCTGCGGAGGGATGGGGAGAAATTGTGGTTAATGGAATTGAATTAAGGGTATTTATTACCTGTATGAAACTGCTACATATTCTCTATAAAGATGATTATCGCGGAAAGGAGATAGATGTTGAGCTTGCAATTTCAGAGCATGATGTAATGTATGGTTGGTAAGAAAGAATAATGATACTTTATTTTAAGTGAAAAGGATGCTTTGGTACCACATTATTTATAGGAGAAGTTGTAGAGAGAGAAGATGAGAATGAATGCGGTAAGGTTATTTTCGACTGTGGAGTTTTGTTAGATGCATGTATGGATAAGGGATACTCATTTAAGGAACTGGAGAAGGGAGATTATATACTTGTTATCGGAAGACTTGACATGCTAGGGGTGGATGATTTAAAATGAAATATAAAACATTACTATATTCAAAAGGGCGATGGCCTTCATGTGTATCAGTTGAGAGTGATAATAAGTGATAATCCGATATAAAACGGATAAAGTAAGGTGTGTGATTAGTATGCGTGATTTAATAGAAAAGGATAGATTACACAAATATGCGATGACAGCAGAGATAGTAAGCATCCTTGGAGGAGATGAAGAGGTTGATACGGCGATATTTAAAGTTGGAACATACAACTTAAGATGCTTTCTTCCTGACTATCGCATAGAGAAATGGAAAGAGAAAAAAGCCAATGAAGAAAAATATCTTGGACAAAAAGTCAAAATCATTCTTTTTCTCCTCTATCTTGAGAAACCCAAAAAGAATACAATGAATAAAAGGAGGATAGAGCAGGTTGCAACTAAGTATATTCCTGCGGAGTATTCCACGTGGTATGAGGTTGAGGGAACTGTGAAGGAAGTACATGATGAATTCTGGGTGGTTGATTGCGGGATCACGATCATAGTTGATAGAGCGACTTCCGAGAATTACAGAGTGGGGGATTGGATCGTAGCTCGTGGTAGGTTAGATGCATATTTGATAGAAGGATAACGCGAAACATAATCAAATCCGAAGGCTACAAGCCAGAGGAGGTGTACCTTTACGCGATATTGCCGAGGAAGGCGCTTGCGGGCAACGAGAAGGCGGTGGAGATGCTGCGCAGCGTGTGGACAAAGGTGCTGGAGAAGAATCCGCTTAAGGATGGATTTGGCAGGGTGGTGAAGATAAAGGACAGCACAGATCTCATAAAAGCGTTCAAGAGCGGGGACAAGAGCAGGGTTGAGGAGATAATAAGGGAACTAAAAAACGCGAAGGGACAATACGAGTTCGGACGTGGGAAAGGCATATTTAGGGTGAAGGACATACATGGCACAACGCCAGAGGAGGTGTATGAGGAGTTGAGAGGCACAGGAGATGCAAGCGGTCGAGTGATAATCGAGTTCCGCACGGAGAGCAACCCCAAGATATTTAACGATCTAGGATGGGATGATATGGAAAAAGAATTGATAAATCCAACATATAAGTATCCCTACACAGGAACAGGGTTCATAGCGAGCAAGGACGGAGAGATACTGCCGGAGTACTACCTTAACTGGGCAACAGATGACGGGGAAATGCCTAGTGATTTTGGTATATCGGGGATAAAGCTAATACGAGGAAGTGGCAACAATATAGAAGTGTACTCTATCGGGTGGTGAGTTATGCCGATATTCAAGTGGAGCGGGAATTACTTTTACGGATATTTTTTTCCGCATGAAAAGCCGGAGAAGATAGTACTATGGACATACATCGAAGAGAAGGGAGAGAAATACAAATTTAGAAAAAAGCTGAGTAGATATTACCGTGGTGGATTTTTCTACGAGAAGGATCCAATAGGAAATATTCTCGCGCGTTATGAAAAGTCCATCTCGTTGGAAGAGCAGGAAGATCCGGAACTGCCTAAAAAGTACCCAGGGAAATACTACTGGGTGTGGTACAATGGGGCATTTTTCGAGGTAATGGGAGAGACGGAGAAATACATACGGGTTGAGGTAGGAGAGTGGAGATACGATCAGGCGGACGCTTTGGGGATAGACAGGAAGAAGGTAGAAGCTGAGAGGTTTGAGAGTCAGGATGTACCGTACTGGTGGTTCAGGAAGAGCGATGTGAAGATGCCGGACGAGTTTGGTAAGGGAAAGTACATATACCTAAATCTGGGAGGGTACTACAGACCAGGGGTATATGCGGTTGTGAGAAGGAAGGGAAAATACATAAGAGTGAGGGGTAGGAAGGTGTATGACAGGAGAAAGATAGATCGGCTCTATGAGGAAATAAAAGAATATATAGAAAATGGGCTATTCCCGATGGGAAGGACATACAAATTCATGGATGATGTTAGGAAAGAGATGAATACGATAATAAACAAAGAGGCGGAGCCGGATATGTGGAGGCCGAGTGAAGATGAACTATTTTACGAGGTGACGTTTGATCTGGAAAAACTGAGAAAATATAGAGTAATGAGAGATAGTAAACAACATCCTTATTTGGATTTCTATTTATATGGGGAAGAGGATGTTCCCTATAGACTATGAGGTGAGATAGATGGGGTTGTTCAAAAGGAAAAAGAAGACCGAAAGAAAAGAGGATAAAGGCAAAGTAAGTTTGACTATTGAGGAAGTAAAGAAGTTGATGATTTTGCTTGGCCATGTGAAGATAGCAAGCGCAGAAGACAGAGATGCAGCGAAGTTGTATGAGCTTGTAAACAAAGACGGAGTAAAGAAAGAAGAGATATTGAAAGTGTGGAATAGAATAATGAAAAGGGGAGAGCGAGTATACAGAATAGTAGATGTAGGATTTGAGTTCAGAAAACTGGCAGATGCAATTAAATTCGACAATGAGGGAAGAGCAATAAAAGAAAAAGATGTGTATGCAATAGTGGGAGGAACCACGGAAGAAATCTATGCGAAGTACGCTGAAGGGCTTAAAGAGTTGACAGGCAGAGAGCCAAAATATCCATATACGGGAAATGGTTTCACACCGAACGGAGAGGGAATGATAATCCCGGAACTGTATTTGACCAAAACCTATGAACCCATATTCATTTATGTGAACAGGATAAGTAAGGATAGCAAATCACAGGGTGCGCAACTAATTATGTTTATGTAATGAGGATTGATATACCCCCATATTTATACTTACTCTTTCCCACAAAGTGTAAAATACCACCATATATCATAAAAAGTGTATTCCCTGCAGAAAAACTTATACTTAAATGACCATACACATCGCGTGAGAAGAACTGCCGTGGTCATGGTTGGTAAATCAAAACGACTGCCCAACAAGCATTTTTTAAATGTGATTGAGAACAAAAGGCTCATCGATGTTGTGATCGAAAATCTGAAAAACTTGAATTTTAAAGTTATAGTGTATTCCAAGCTGTCTCTTATACACATCTGA
>WAOZ01000151.1 GCA_015520975.1 DHVE2 group archaeon
GTATATACATACCGCAATTTGAGCCAATCTCGTTCTCGCGAGTGTCACCTACGGAGATTATCACATCGTATCCGTAATTTTTTAATTTTTCTACAAACTTTCTATGTTTTTTTGGAAGTCCAGTGGTGAGATCTATGTCATTGTGTATTCCATTTATAGTGGCATTTAACGTCGGGTTTACTGGAGTGATTTTTATTAGAAAATATTCTGATGGAAAATACTCTTTTACAATATCTGCATTAACCTTATTTTCCTGTGCTAATGCGAAATTTAAAGTTATTTTTAAGCCTTTCTCATCATAAAATTTTTCTCCATATCTTGCAATTTCTTTAAAACTCCATTTTTTAATAGGGATAAGGGAATCACGCTGTACAGAATCCGTAGTATGTATAGAAAACTGTAATTGAAATTTATGAGGATATTTTCTTTTTTTAAGTTCAAGAAGTTTTTCAAAGAATTTATTAACTCCTTTTGGGGCAACTGTAGAAAGTGAGGGATAAATGTTGGGATACATCTCTGCAAGTGATTCTAAAACGGTTAATACGGCAGGATTGAAACTTGGTTCACCCACCCTCGCGAACTGAATTTTGAATTTTTTTGTTTCTGGTATTCTTTTTCTAAATCTCTTTCTTATTGCGTATTGTATCTGTTCAATAATTTCTTCATAATTTAACTTACCATTATAAAAAAATCCTGCATCGCACATTTTACAACCTACAGGACACCCGTTAAGTGAAGAGATAATAACAACCCATTTATCTTCAATGCGATGCGTGGGCACAGATTCTACAAACTCCACAATGTTACCTCGCGAGGTTTTCCCGATATACACCTTTGCTATATTCTCGTTGCCTATTTCCTTAAGGATTTCCATATCTCTCACGCCTCCAAATTTTCATCGCGACATGTATTCCGTCTGCAATGGCGAGGGAACTCTGGCGGTAAATGCCGTTCTTCACATCTCCCGCCAAGTATATGTTTGGATGGATAATACCCTCCACGATTTCAATATTTGGTACGCGGCCTACGGCTCCCAAAAACACATCTGCAGTTAACATGCCAGCGGTGGTTTTTACTTTTTTTCCAAAAATGTCTAATATTTCGCCCCGCACAAGATTAATTCTGGGGTTCTCTTTAACCTCTTTCTGGAGAGTGGGGAGGGCTTTTAATGTGCTTCGATACAGCACGATTACATTGCTGCATTTTTCCGCGGCTGAAAGGGCGTAGTCGAGCGCTATATCTCCTCCACCCACAATTAGAATTTTTTCATACTTTTCTTCGATATCGGTGATGTGATATTTGAATTCGGGAAATGATAATGTTTTGGGTCGGGTACCTGTAGCCACGATTAAATACTTGAACGAATACGCGGCCTTATCTGTTTTTACTCTTATCTCATCACCAACTTCTATTCGCACCGCCTCCTCTGTGTGAATTTCTAATCCGTATCTTTCTGCGTAGTTTTTAAGTCTTCTGGCGAACTCCTTTCCACTGATCCCCTCTGGAAAAAGCAGGGTATTGTCCACACGATATGCGTTTGCAATTAGACCTCCAACTTCCCTTTTCTCGAAAATAATGCTCGGCATGTGGAATCTTTTAAGCTGCACTCCTGCCGCAATGCCTGCGGGTCCAGCACCAATTATTCCTACCTGCGCATCCATTCTATCACATCCTTCAAAGTTGGTGTAGGGGCGAAGCCATGCGAGATTGCGCGTATTGTTCCCTCATGGAGCTCAGCGTTTTGGGTGAGCGACCCGTCAATTGGAAAAATTACATTAAATCCTTTAACGAATGCGGACCTTGCAGTGGTCTCGCAGCACAGATGCGTCATAACACCCGTTATTATCACAGTCTCAATATTCATCTCTTTAAGAAGAGCTTCAAGATTGGTGCGGTAAAAAGCGTCATAGGTGTTTTTCTCGATTATTGCGTCTCCATACTTCCCTAATTCTTCAATTATCTGAGTTTCAGAAGAGTTACGGGGCATTGAGCTTTTCCACCAGCGCTCCATTATGTTGTCATCCTCCAGTAGGCTCGCCCGAAGATTTTTTATCTTTTCATCTCTTCGCCTCTTTATGCTTTCGTATGAACTCACGCGCAATGTTCAGGAGATTATAACCCCAGAAGAGCTGGAAGCGGTGCTGAAAGGGAATCCAAGAGGATATGTTGGCTTGGAGCCATCGGGCAGAGTGCATCTGGGCACCGGGCTTATCATAGGAAATAAGGTTAAAGACCTTATGAATGCAGGAGTGGATATGATAGTGTTTCTGGCGGACTGGCACGCGTATATAAATGACAAATTCAACGGAGATATGAAGAAAATACGGTTGTGCGGAGAGTATATAAAGGGCGTATTTGGAGCTCTGGGCATACAGCCCCGATACATATGGGCCGATGAACTTGTATCAAGAAAAGTTTACTGGGAAAAGGTAATCAAGGTGGCCAAAAAAACAAGCTTAAAAAGGGCCAAAAGGGCCATGAGCATTATGGGACGAAAGGAGGATGAGGCTGAACTTGATTCATCGAAGATAATATATCCTTTCATGCAGGTTTCGGATATATTCGAGATGGAGCTGGATATTGCACTCGGGGGCATGGACCAGAGACACGCACATATGCTCGCCAGAGATGTTGCCGAAAAGCTCAATCTCAAAAAACCCGTTGCATTGCACACGGTTATACTGGCGGGACTCAAGGGCTTTGGAAGAATGGATCCCATAGAAGCCAAGATGAGCAAGAGCAAGGAAGGCAGTGCTATATTCGTTGATGACGCTCCCGATGCCATAAAACGAAAACTCAAAAAAGCGTACTGTCCACCCAGCGCTGAAGGAAATCCCGTGCTTCAAATAGCGAAGCACATAATCTTCCCGTATTATTCCCGAGATAAATTTGTGGTCCCCAGAGATGAGAAATGGGGCGGAGATATGGTTTTCAAATCGTATGAAGAGCTTGAAAACGCTTATGTGAGCGGAGAACTGCATCCGATGGATTTGAAGAATGCTGTTGCGATGCATCTCATAGACATTCTCAAACCTGCCCGTGAATTTATGGAGAAAAACGATGATATTCCCAGAGCGCTGGGGTGGCGCGGATGATGGAAGACCATCTTCCCGTGGAGGATATAAATCTCTGGGAAAATATGACAGTGGCTCAACTTATGGATGAGTTTTACAAATCCGGCGGGTTCGTTGCCAAGCATCTTGCGGTTGCGGAGAAAATACTTCTGAAGATGTTTAAGGAGGAAAACACAACATTCTTGTCGTTTCCAGCGTGCATAATCGCCACAGGGACACGTGGAGTTATTAAAGAACTGGTTAAAAGAAAACTTGTGGATGTTATCATCACCACCTGCGGCACACTTGATCACGACATCGCTCGCAGTTTCAAGAATTATTACCACGGATCGTTTCTTATGGACGATGTTGAGCTTCATAGAAAAGGGGTCAATAGACTCGGAAATGTGCTTGTACCCAACGAAAGCTACGGCACTGTCATGGAGAACTTTGTGCTGCCACTGCTGGAAGAACTCTATCAAGAGAAAAAGAAATGGGGTGCTAGGGAACTGATAGCAGAGGTTGGGAAGAAACTAGATGATGACGAATCAATTTTATACTGGGCCGCAAAAAATGACATACCGATATATGTGCCAGGAATCACGGACGGGTCGTTTGGCGCGCAACTGTGGACATTCAGGGAGATGAATCCCGATTTTCAGGTTGATGTGCTTCAGGACGAGCACGAACTTGCGGATATCATATTCGAGGCGAAAAAAACAGGCGCGCTTATGATTGGAGGCGGTATAAGCAAGCATCACACCATCTGGTGGAACCAGTTTCGTGATGGTCTGGATTATGCAGTTTACATAACCACCGCCGTTGAATGGGACGGTTCGCTGAGCGGTGCAAGAATCAGAGAAGCGATTTCATGGGGAAAGGTCAGAGAAGATGCGAAATATGTCACTGTTGAAGGCGATGCGACGGTGCTACTTCCTCTGCTTATATCCTCAATTCTATCCAAGCTGTGAAAATTTGTAAATAATAGGATTTAAATACTTTTTTGATATTTTCTATATATGTTTTGCTGGGAGAAGGTGAAGGAATTATATGTGAGAAGAAAAATACTGCGAAATATTTTGGGGATTATAAGTTTAGTTCTTGTTATTTTAACTTTGATAACTTATTTGGACGCTCCAACACTTTTTGGGTCATCCTTGGCGATTCAGATATGGATTCTGATGATTTTAATTTTATTCGAATCAATTCTTCCAGCGTTTGCATCTGAGACAAAGGCGCAGCGTGCGTTCTTGGAATGTATGAAAGATAGTTTTTCTGCAGATAAAAAGAATGCAATGAATAGAGTAGGTTTCTATCTTGAGATAACCTCCTATTACCGAAAAATAATATTCGGGCCATCCAGAGGATTTGCACCAATTCAGGCGAAATGGGCCTTGGGCGTGGCTTTTAAAAAGAGACTACCACCGTTTGTAGCAACCCGTATTAAATCCAATCAATCCAAATCCCCCGATTCTGCATCTGGCAGTGTAGCATTTCCATCTTTAACGGCAGTGACCAATATTAAATCGTATATGGGTGCACACACTATGGGTAGTGTTAGAACATCGATGCTGAAACTTCAAAAAATTTACGAATACGAAAACTATGCTGTTTACGGTTATGCGCAGCACGCCAAAAAACTTGGATTTGTGAAGCAGCTTATAGATGTGGCCAATACGCTTGACAGAATGTCGTCGTGCAGAATACTGCGGATTCTTTATGATTCAGATAACAGTATGGTGGGCTTTCTAATTGAGAAAATGCCTATGGACTATATGTTTCTTGACTCCGTGCTCAACGAGATCACAAACACCGTTGAAGCGATAGAGGAAATGATGGAATGATACGGATCAAAAGATGAGCATTTACAGTATTCGTCATATAAATTTATATGAAGGAACACTATTAACCCCAAATATGGAAACTATTGTGCTTGCAGTAGGAGGCAATGCTCTTCTCAGACCGGGTGATAAAGGCACTGCCGAAGAACAGATGCTAAGAGCGAGGGAAACTGCGGAGAACATATATCCTCTGTTTGAAAAATTCAAGGTTGTGATCACGCATGGTAATGGTCCGCAGGTTGGCGCCATACTGTTGCAAAATGAACACTCCAAGGATATAACACCACCGATGCCGCTTGATATCTGCGGGGCGATGTCGCAGGGTGAGATCGGGTACATGCTTGGCCAGGGATTTCACAATGTATTTGAAGAGAAAGGCATCGAGAAAAAAATAGCCTGCATACTCACACGCGTCATAGTTGATAAAAACGACCCTGCATTTCAAAATCCCACAAAGCCCATCGGTCCCTTTTATACGAAGGATGAAGCTGAGATCCTAATGAAAGAAAAAGGCTGGAAAATGATAGAGGACGCTGGTAGAGGATGGAGAAGAGTGGTGCCATCCCCAATGCCCCTTGAAATCGTTGAGAAGGAAATCATCAGAAGCGTGCTTGATGCGGGTTATGTGGCCATAGCGGTTGGTGGCGGGGGCATTCCAGTTATAAAGGAAAACGGCAAAATTACGGGTGTTGAAGCGGTGATAGACAAAGACCTTGCATCTGCAACGCTTGGAAGAGATATTCATGCGGATAAACTTATCATTTTAACGAGCGTGGATCAGGCGTACCTTAATTTTGGAAAGCCCGAACAGAAATCCATCTTTGAGATGTCAGTGGAGGAAGCAAAGAGATACCTTGAAGAAGGGCATTTTAAGAAGGGAAGCATGTATCCAAAGATACTTGCATCCATAAAATTCGTGGAAAGCGGCGGAAAAGAGGTTCTTATAACCTCGCCTGAGAAATTGATGGCTGCGCTTGATGGTGAGACAGGTACGCGGATTTACCCATCTCATTAATATTTTATACGGGCATTAACATATCCCGTTATGGGTGAAAAAACGGGGCAAACATACATACTGGATGCGCTGAAAGAAGTACCCAAATACATTCGCTGGTGCACACCCTCGGTGCTGCCCAATCAGAAAAGAATAACGGATGTTTATTCCACGGATGTATCCGTGTCCGCACATTTTTTCGGCAGTTATGTTGATAACACCGGCATTTTCAAAAAAGCGCATGAACGGGCTGCAAGGGTTTATGGTGCCGATAAAACGCTGTTTACGGTTAATGGCACAACAGGAAGCAATTTTATAGTTATGCGGATGATATCGCTTGAAAATGATACTCCACAGATACTTGTGACAAGAAACATCCATCATTCGATACTTCACGCTGCTGAATGGCTCGGTGTCAGATTCAGATTTATAAAATGTGCATATGACCCGCAGTTTGAGAGTTTGATACCACCGAAACCTGATGATGTTATAGATACGCTCAACAATTATCCTGAGACGAATGCCATAATAATTTCCTCACCCACATATAACGGCTTGGTTGCCCGTATTAGAGATATTACCAGAGCGGTTAAGAATTTTGATAAAGAAATAAAAGTGATTGTGGATGAGGCGTGGGGTGCGCATATTCATTTTTCAGATTCCTTACCGGAAAGCGCCATGGATGCTGGCGCGGATATTGCGGTGCAGAGCACGCATAAAGAGGGCGGCTCACTTCAGCAGACAGGGATGATTCACTGGAAGGAGAAGTATGTGGACAGTGATCTTATGTACGCGGCGTTCAGGGAATATGTTACCACCAGTCCATCATATCATCTTCTGGCATCGCTGGATGCAGTGTGTGCGTATATGGAGCGCAATGGTAAGAAGGTTGTAGAAAATATGCTCAAAAAAGCACAGTATCTGAAAGATCTTCTTGGCGAGAAGGTTATCCCACCGATGAAAATTCTGGACGATTCTCTCGAACTTGATCTTGTGATGGATTACATTTCTGGATACGACAAAGCGAAAACCGTAATCGCGCTGACAAAATTCAAAGAAACCGGATTTGAGGTTGCGGATATACTCGCTAAAAAATACAGGATTGTTGTTGAAAAAAGCGGGTTGAACACTTTATTGCTGCTGACGACATTTCAGATTAAAGATGAGGATGTCGAAAAGACTGTGGATGCGATTTTGAAAATCATGCGCCGACTCACGAAGACTAACAAAAAGGAACTAATACCCAATCCGTTCAAGCATGTTGAAAACAAACCGGTGATAGAGCCTTATGTGGCCCGAAGAGTTGCACAGACGATAGGCAGAAAGGTTCCGTTGCGGGACGCCATAGGAAAGATTGCGGCAGAGCATATAGAAGTGTACCCACCAGGAATACCAGTGATTCTTGAGGGATTCAGGATAACTCAGGATAATGTGAAGTATCTGCTCACAGTGAAAGAAATGGGCGGGCATATAAGTGCTCGCGATCCAACGCTTGATACAATTTATGTGCTTTAAATTTTAATACTTCAATGCAATTGCAGTACCGTGAAAATAAACGATATAGATATGCGAAGATGGAAAGAGTATGATGAGATTATAACGGATTCGCTATGGATTTTTCCTTCAAGGGACAACAGCGGTGCCCATACACCGGAATATCATGGAAACTTCATACCTCAGATACCGCGACAGGCAATGCTGCGCTTCACAAGGAAAGGGGAATGGGTGCTTGACACCTTCGCCGGGCTGGGTACCACACTTATCGAAGCAAAGAAGCTGGGTAGAAACGCTGTGGGAATTGAGCTATCCCAAGAAATAGCTGAAAAAGCAAATGCACTTGTGGCTATGGAAAAAAATCCGCATAATGTGAAAGTTGATATGGTGGTTGGTGATGCCACAGACCCTGAAACTTACAGGCAGCTGGGTAAATTTCAACTTGTTATAATGCATCCTCCTTACTGGGATATAATAAAGTTTTCTGGGGAAAGAAATGACCTGTCAAATGCAAAATCTCTTGACGAGTTTCTGGATAAATTTGAGAAAGCAGTTATACTTGCGAAAGAGCATCTGGATGATGGAAGATACCTCGTGCTCGTTATAGGCGATAAATATTCTAGTGGAGAGTGGATACCTCTCGGATTTTACACAATGGAAAGAGTCGTCAAAAACGGGTTCAAACTCAAAAGCATAGTCGTGAAGAATATCGCAG
>WAOZ01000152.1 GCA_015520975.1 DHVE2 group archaeon
GAATGAAATGGATCAATATCATCAAAAACTCCGGAAAATTGGTGTTATCCGTGGATTATGTTGATGACGGTACGGGATACCAGGGTGAAAACAAACTCAGAATTGATGATTACATCAAGAAAGCCAGAGATGCCGGATATATACCCTACGCCGCACTGGCAGATTTTTCATTAAAGAAACTGAATATAATACCCGGAGTACAGCCACCTGAAAACACATATTCCGAAATAGATACTTGGTTTTTCGAAATCTTTGCTATATGCACGATTATTATTGCTGTATCGATTGTTACATATATTCGCATAAAAAAGATTAAAACATAAAGGGTCTTTCCCAGCGTGCGGGAGGTACGGTTGTTTCCTTTATTGTGCGTGGGGATAACCATCTGAGGAGATTCAACCAGAATCCTGCTTTATCATCCGTACCTGAATGTCTGGCGCCGCCAAAAGGTTGCCTGGATACCACTGCACCTGTGGGTTTGTCATTGATGTAAAAATTGCCAGCAGCATATCTCAGTTTCTTTTCAGCTAGCGTTATGGCCTCTCTGTTTTTTGCAAATATCGAGCCTGTGAGAGCATACGACGATGTTTCACCGCACATTTTCAAAATTTTCTCATACTCCTCAGCCGAATACACATAAACAGTTACTACAGGAGCGAATATCTCTTCCTGCATAAGTTTACCGTAGGGATTTGAGGTTCTGATCACAGTTGGCTCCATGAACCAGCCCGTGGACTCGTCATATCCACCGCCATACACAATCTCATACTCTTCAGGATGTTCTCTTGCATATTCAATGTATGAGATAGCTTTATCCAGTGCATCTTTTGTTATCAGGGCCCCCATAAAATTCTCGAAGTCTTCCACCGCTCCAACTTTCATATTTTTTAACTCTGTGATCAGAATATTTTTCACCCTATCCCACAGATTTTCGGGTATGTAAACTCTGGAAACTGCGGAACATTTCTGACCCTGCAATTCAAAACCGCCGCGAAGTATCGCCGTTGCCACCTCCTTGGGATTTGCATCGGGATACGCAACAATGAAATCCTTACCTCCCGTCTCACCAACTATTCTCGGAAAATTTCTGTAAATTTCCAGATTCTCGGAGATTCTTTTCCATAAAGATACCAGCGACTCATAGCTTCCGGTAAAGTGCAGTCCTGCAAAATCTGGATTTCTCAGCACCACATCGATGTATCTCCTCGAAAATGGCACAAAATTAATCACACCCGCCGGCAATCCTGCCTCCATAAGGAGCTCCATTATGAGATAATTTGCGAATATAACTGATCTCGAAGGTTTCCAGAGCACCACATTTCCAACTATGGCCGGCGCTGTTGGCAAATTTCCGCCAATGGAATAAAAATTAAAGGGTGGTATCGCCAGAATAAGGCCTTCCAGAGGACGCCAGTCGATTCTGTTCATCTCCATCTTGCCCTGCTCAGGCTGCTGCTCGTAAATGAAACGCATATAATATGCGTTGAATCTCCAGAAATCAATGAGCTCCGCCAGATCAATCTCCGCCTCATAAGGATTCTTCGATAGATTCAGCATTATAGCCGCCACATGCCTGAATCTATACGGCCCTGAGAGCATATCCGCAGCTTTCATAAAAATCGCCGCTCGATGGTACCAGCCCATATTCGACCATTTTTCATGCGCATTGAGCGCAGCTTCAATGGCTTTTTCTATTTCCTCCTCACCTGCCAGAGATGCACGAGCAAGAATCTTACCGTGATTGTGAGGACATCTAACCTCGAATTTCTCATCGGTATGCACCTTTTTTCCGTTTATCACCAGCGGAATCTCTGCAGTTTTACTTTTCAGATTCTCAATCTCCTTAAGTAATTTTTATCTTTCCTCCGTGCCCTTTTCGTAAGTCAGTATCCTCTCGTTCTCGGGTCTTTCAATTTTCCACAGCATTTTTTTATCACCGTTATGTTCAGGTAAGCATATAGTATAAATTTTTCTGAGACAGGTATGGTAATTATTCAAGAAACAGTTTTTATCCCTGAAACGCATGTCGTATACGATGACTGCGATTTCCGTCTATCCTGTAACGAGAATAGAAGCCGATGGCAAAATAGTGATATGGGTATCGGAAGATAATATAATCGAAAAAGCACATTTTTACCCGTTTATGCCAATCCGCGGTTTTGCCCGAATGCTTGTGGGAAAGAGTCTGGAATTTTTACCGGTGGCCGCGATGAGAATCTGCGGTGTGTGCCATGTAACTCATGGAATTGCAGCCATTGAAGCGGCGGAGGATGTTCTGAATTTAGAGCCTCCAAAGGATGGTTTGCTCTTGAGAGAGATTGCAGGACTTGGCAATCGCTTGCAGAGTCAGGCCATGCATATGCTTTTCCTTCTCAAAGATTTTTTCGGAGAGGATAGGGATATTATGAAAATGGTTTTTAAGATGCTTGAACTCGGAAGCGAAATCGTTAAAATAAGCGGCCACTCTTCAATCCATCCCTCCAATGTCTGTGTTGGAGGAATGCTGAAAAACATAAGCGAAAAGGGGAGAGATGAAATAAAAAAATGCGCTGAAGAATATAAATCGACAATGTCCGATTTTAAAAATCTGCTCATTGAAAAACTTGAAAGTCTTCTGGACGAAAACGAAATCCCTGAAAATCTGGGAAATGTGGAACTGCCTCTTCTCACAACGGATCCGTTCTATGGAAAAAGAGAGAGCATAGACTTGCTCGATTTGAACATAATACCCCCTGAAAAGTACTATGATTCAAAGGAGATCGTGGAAGAATGCGGTTCCACCATAGCTTATTACAGAAACAGCGCCACAGAAACTGGACCGAATGCGAGAATGCGTATCTTTTTCAATTTCAACTCCAAACTTCCTCTATCGGTAAACATAGCATACGCAGAGGACGCAATTAAAGGCTGTGAGAGAATAATTGAAATCTGCGATGCTCTTAATGTTAATGGAAAAACCCGTAACTTCACGCAACCCAAAGCCGGCAGGGGCATCGGTGTCCACGAAGCTCCGCGGGGCACGAATATCCATGTACTCACTCTCAGGGAAGATGGAATAATAACGGATTACAGAATCATAGTACCCACCATGTTCAACATACCCGTCATAGACAATGCGCTGATTGGGGCACCTCTGAAATTCGCCGAAACCATTGTGAGGAGTTATGACCCCTGCCTCTCGTGCGCAACGCATTTTATCAGAATAGTAAAGAGGAGGGACTGAAATGAAAATCAACTACATCAAACTGGCAGATTGCAGCGGCTGCATGATGAACTTTCTGGGCATTATCTCCAGAGAGGACATCGAAATTGCATACTGCCCAAATCTGGTTGATAGAAGGGAGATGGTGAACGCGGATATAGGCTTCGTCAGCGGAGCAGTGTGTTTGGAATTCAGAGAACATACAGAGCTGTTAAAGGAACTTAGAGATAAATGCAAGCATATCGTTGCGGTGGGTTCCTGCGCCTGTGTTGGGGGCATCACAAGATTCTGCAGGGGAAATCAGAGCCCTCAGGCAACACACAGAACATTTTTACCCGTATCCGATATAATAGAGGTAGATTACGCCATTCCGGGATGTCCCGCTTCCACAGAGATTCTTAAAAAGTTCATAGACGCATATTTAAAAGGTAACGAGAGATACCTCATTCCATTCAAAAGTCTCGTTAAGAAAAAAAGAGCAAATGGCCAGGATCTGCAGGATGAAATCGTATCAAAGGGGTTGTGCGTTGGATGCGGTATGTGCGCGTTATCCTGCCCAGTGGAAGCCATAGAAATGATCAAAGGTCTTCCGGAAGTGAGAATGGACAAATGCATAAGATGCGGCACATGTTATTTTAGATGCCCAAGAAATTTCCTGAAATTAAGGAAAGAAAATGCGGAGGTGATCTGAATGTATTCAGAATATTTTGGCGAGTACATAGATGTTTTTAAAGTGCGGTCGCTTAAAAAAGAGTTTGGTGCAACAACAGGCTATCTCGCGTACTGTCTGGATTATGGGGAAATAGATGGCGCGATTGTGGTCAAAGCCGACGAACACTGGAAACCCAAAGCAGTGGTAGCTAAAAACAGTGAAGAACTCAAATCCGCCATAGGAACAAAATGGGTCATAACTCCAATGGTAGATGCAATTATAAACGCTCTGAGAATAGAGAGAATGGATAAAATCGCAATCATAGGCACACCGTGCCAGTGTCAGGCAATAAGAG
>WAOZ01000153.1 GCA_015520975.1 DHVE2 group archaeon
AATATCATCCTCCGAGAGATACTCCTTCACTCTCTTTAGAAGTGCAGAGACTTACAGAAAGTGGAGAGTATATCCTTGCGACACCGGAAACTCTTGAGGTTATGGCAACTACCACACATATCCGAGCGCCATGCAATCATTGGTCTCAGACATATAGAGACCACACAGAGTGGGGAATTCTTATACGTGCGCTCAATCCAGGAAATTCAAAGTATTTCTTCAGTAGATACAATGCCAATTATCTTGTGGTAGGATATGGAGACATATATGGAGCTACAGAGATATTTGGGCGCGGTAAATTCCGATCACCAGATATCTATTCGAGAAGCTCAGAACTCATCTTGGTGTATCAGAATCAGCATAATGAAAGGATATATGCTTATGCTGGCTAAATATACTTTTTATATACCTCAAGAGTTTTCTCACCGATTTTTTTCCAGGAGAACTTTTCCGAAAAATTAGCAATATATTCTGTGCTCCATTTTCTCTCAAGGGCAGACAGAATCGCTTCAGAAAGAGCTCTCAAATTTTTAGGTGGAACAAGGATTCCCACATCTTTATCGCGGATAATTTCCGGAATCCCCCCCACGGATGTAGCTATGACTGGTTTTCCGCACCCCAAGGCCTCGAACATCACCGTGGGGTTTCCCTCATCGAGACTTGATATAACAAAGATATCTGAGGCGTTGATCCACATAGGAATTTCTTCATGAGGAATATTTCCCGTAAGAATAACATCATCCTTCAGACTGAGTTTTCTGATTTTTTCCTCTAGAGTCTTTCTCATCCCTCCATCCCCGACTATCACACACTGAACGTCTCTCGTTTTTTTTCTCACATGAGCCATCGCTTCTATGAGAATGTCATAACCCTTTACAGGTATTAGATTTCCCACAGATACTATGAT
Source organism: DHVE2 group archaeon (assembly GCA_015520975.1). Classification (GTDB taxonomy): domain Archaea; phylum Thermoplasmatota; class Thermoplasmata; order Thermoplasmatales; family Aciduliprofundaceae; genus S143-98. The sequence continues at coordinate 908 of WAOZ01000153.1, forward strand.
TTTCTTCTCTGGATTTAGGCCTAGCTTTTTTCGGACCTCTTTTTTGTCCATAGGAAAGAATACATCGGCATCATATCCATTCGGTATTACAGATACCCTCTCAGACATGGCACCCAGCACTTTTTCAAGGATTTTTCTATTCCTCTCGCTGGGAGTTATTATATGGTCCGCTTTTTTGATGGTCCATTTTATGGCAGACAAAAATTTCCGATTTTTGAAAGGTAACGAATAAACATCCGATCCGTGTCCACTAACAACAAGGGGTATGCCCAGCTTTTCCTTAATCATGGCGGAAAGATAACCTGTCGGAAAAAGGAAATGAGCATGTATGAAATCTATTTTCAGCTTTCTGGATGCGATTTCGGATATAATGTGTCTGTATACCCTTCTCATCTCAATATTGAAGGAAATCCGGGAGACTATGTCCGAGTAACTGACATAAAATACCTCTATGTTTTTGAAAGAGTATGGTGTCATGTATTTTTTGGAATAGATGTCGTTGTGCCATCTTTTGTCATAGCCGATTCGTGTCAGAAAGGCTTTTTTTCTGAGAATTTTTGGTATTTTCGGATTTAAAGAGAATACATAGACTTTCTTAAAATACTTCGAGACTTCTTTGGTGAGATAATAGACAAAAGGTGAGGAAAAACTCGTGCCTTCCGAGGGGAACCATTTGGTGATGACCATGAGGTTTCTGTCCTTCAAGTTTCAGGCCCCTCCCTGAGCATTCTGTCAATCTCGAATGCTATTCTGTGCACCTCATATATCTCAGAAGCATTCATAGCATTTTTTCCTTTTTTTACCGATTCCAGAAACACCTGCATCACCTCTTTATGCCCTTTATCCTGCTTCCTTGTCTTCATCTTCTTTGGGAGTTTTCCGTAAATCACCGTTTCTTTGAAGTCTATTATTTCCACGACAATTCCGTTCCTTTCTATATGTATCGTCTCCTTGGGGTATGAACTGTTTCCTATGGAGGTATATATTATATTTCCTAATGACCCGTTTCTGTATTTAAGAGTGATAACCATGTTGTCTCCCGGTTTAATGGAAGAAACTGATGAATCTATGGATTTCACACAGATATCCACCGGTGAATCCCCAATTATGTGATTTACGAGGTCTATGAAATGCACCCCTTCCCCTATTATCCTACCTCCGCCCTCCACAGGGTCGTAAATCCAGTGGTCTGTAGGTAGTTTGCCTGCGTTCACGATGTAGCTCACAATTATCGGTCCCGATGTTTTCCCAATCTCTTTCATCGCTCTGGAGATGTGGGGGGAGAATCTTCGGTTGAAGCCAACCATGAAGACTCCTTTAGATTTCTCTACGGCACTTGTGAGAGCTTCCAGCTCATCCATATTCATAGCAGCTGGCTTCTCCACAAAAACATGCTTACCTTTTCTCAGCGCCTCTATGGCTATCTTAGCATGTAAGTTGTGCCGTGTGGTTATAATAACAGCATTCACATTTTTATCTTCTACAACCTTTCTGTAATCTGTGGTGGCATACGCTGCCCCATATTTTCTAGCTATATTTTCCGCATTCGCCCCGGTTGCGCTGGCTATCGCATATATCCTAACATCTCCGATTTTCGAGAGGTTCGGAAGGTGAAAGCGTTTTACGAAATTTCCTGCTCCGATAATTGCAACATTTATATGCCCGACATTTCCTACTTTTTCCACAATCTTTTTTCTCTTCAATCTATACTCTTTTTTTCTGTAATACTCGAGAAGAACACCTATCGCATTCCCTTCCTTTATCACGCTATATGCCTCTTCCGCCCTATCAACAGGGAATCTATGGGTTATCAATGGTTTAATTCTTAATCTTCCCTCCGCCATCATATTCAGTACTGCCTGCATGTTCCTTCTTTCCGTCCATCTGACATAGGCTATCGGATAGTCCTGACCTTTCTCCTCATATCTTATATCATATCTCCCGGGGCCGTATGACCTAGATATAAGAAAATCGCCTTCCTTTTCATAGAACGGTTCCCGGGGAATATTCATTCTAACGCTACCGACAACGACCACCCTACCTCTTTCTCTTACAAAGTTAAGAGCATCTTCCACGGGTTTGTTTGAGCTTGTGGAGGCGGTTATTATCACAGCATCTAGACCGACACCTTCCGAAAAGAATTCCACCACCTTTTCTGGCAACACATCTCCACTACAGTATGCCTCATCTATGCCGAGTTTTTTACTGAACTCAACCTTTTTTGGATCAATGTCAAAACCTATTACTGTACAACCGGCGGCTTTCAGTATCTGTACTGTCAGGAGGCCGACAAGCCCGAGCCCTATAACTCCAACGCGCTCCCCGATTCTGACATCAGCCCTCCTCACACCTTGCAGAGCTATCGCTCCAAGAGTGGTAAATGCAGCATCTTCAAAATCAACACCTTCTGGAATCTTCACACATAGATTTTTAGGCACTCTTATATATTCAGCATGAACAGCATAATCTCCTCCTCCGCATGCAACTCTATCGCCAACCCGGATATCGTCCACATTTTTGCCTACTTCGATGACTATCCCCGCACTGGAGTATCCGAGTTGCTGTGGCTCTTCGAGTTTTTCCTTTATAAGTCTGTAACCTTTTACAAACCCTTCTTTTTTCATGAGATCTATTGCCTTTTTCACCAGATCTTGCCTCGTTTTTTTGAAATCCAACGCCAATGCTACTATATTTTTTGATCTGGTCTCTATTGAATGTCTCTCTGTTCCAGCGCTTATCAGCGATGCGACATTTGCAACGAGAACTTCGTTTTCGCCACATATAGGTTCCGGAACCTCCTTGACCTCCACCTTCCCCCTTTTATTCAGTATCTGCTTCATTTTCTCACCTTTTTTCTGTATATAAGGTCAGAAAGCGCAAACATCATCCATGCCTGCCCCCATCTCATATACGGTATTTTGTTTACAAAGAACGGCCATCTCTGGTAATAAAAATAGCCCTTCGAATCCTGCATGTTCTTCACGGTCCATCCGGCAATTATTTCGGAAAATTCACGATGGCCATGCTTTGCAAATGTTATTATTCCCTGCGCTTG
>WAOZ01000154.1 GCA_015520975.1 DHVE2 group archaeon
CGCTATCCAGCGTTTCACCTGCAACGGCGCGTGCTGCTTTCAGAGACCCGCCTTTCTCTATGAAGTATGGTGACTTCACGCCAGATAGCACAACGAGAACCTGCACCATATTGTCCATCTCAGGATCAACACTGGCACCCCATATTATCTTTGCCATCGGGTTGATCTTTTTCTGCACTAGGTCCACGGCCATCTGCGCTTCCTGTACGCTCATGTGCTCATCGCCTACGATTCTGACGAGTGCGCCCGTGGCACCGCTTATATCTGCATCTATGAGTGGTGAATTTATGGCCTCTTCAACCGCTTCCTTAACCCTTTCATGAGTGCTGTCGCTCTCTCCTATGCCAACCATAGCCACTCCACCGGAGCCGAGCACAGTTCTCAAATCAGCATAATCCACATTAACAAGGCCAGGTTTTGTTAGGATCTCGGTAATGCCTTTGATGGTGATCATAAGGACCGTATCCGCAACTTTGAAAGCTTCGTTTAGAGGCAATCTCGGCACAAGTTCAAGAAGTTTATCGTTTGGTATGACTATCGTGGTATCCGAATATCTTCTCAATCTTTCAAGACCCCATATTGCGTTCTCCATTCTGAGTTTACCCTCTGCTTTGAAGGGTAATGTGACCACAGAAAGTACCAGCGCGCCCATCTCCTTCGCTATACGAGCAACATATGGTGCGCTACCCGTACCTGTGCCGCCGCCCATACCGGCGGTCACAAAAACCATATCTGCGCCCTGCAAAACATTTCGCAGTTCTTCTTCCGCCTCACGCGCCGCATCTTCACCGACAAGCGGATTTGAGCCGGCACCAAGTCCTCTGGTCCTTCTTTTGCCGAGAAGTATTTTGCGATTGGCTCGGATCTGCAAAAGATGCTGTGCATCCGTGTTCGCAGCAATCAGTTCTGCACCATAGATTCCCTCCTCCATCATTCTGTTGATGGTGTTGCTTCCACCGCCGCCGCAGCCGACGATTTTAATATTCACTCTGAGTTTTTCCACAAGCTCAAGAAGTTCCTCGTCCTCCGGCGCTGTCATAGCGGGCATGTTCTGAATTTCCTTCTTACTACTTTCAATCTGCTCTTTTAAGGATTTCATAGCAATCCCATCCCGTTCCTTTTAAAAAGGAATTGTAACATTATATAAAAGGGTTTTCTCATATATTTTTCGCGGGTTTGCATAATTTTCCATATTTTGAATAATTTTGAATTGCTGGGGTTTGGGAATTCGTGAGTGCTCAACAAAATCATGTTTTATAATTTTGATTGGAATTAAAACCACAAATGAAAATCTATATATCTCTAACTTTCATGCACCCATTATGATATCGCCAAAAGAAGTTCATGAGGTATTGGGTCGCAGGATACTCACGGATGGTTTGGACATGGTACTGGACATGGAAAAGAGCCAGGGAATGTGGCTGTACGATTCACGATATGATAGGAAATTTCTGGATTTCTTCGGATTTTTCGCATCAAGCGCACTTGGAATGAACCACCCAGGACTTATGGAGAAAGAGTTTCTTAAAAAATTGCAGAGGGCAGCCATAAACAAAGTGACAAATAGCGATATATACACGGTAGAATACGCCGAATTTGTTGACACGCTCTCAAAAATAGCCACACCGCCTTATTTCCGGTATTTCTTCTTCATTTCCGGCGGTGCACTTGCCGTGGAAAACGCGCTTAAAACAGCGTTTGACTGGAAGGTAAGGAAAAATCTTGCCGCAGGTAAAGGCGAAAAGGGTTACAAAGTGATTCACCTCAAACAGGCTTTTCATGGGCGCACAGGATACACGCTCTCTCTCACGAATACATTCGATCCAAACAAAACGAAATACTTTCCCAAATTCGACTGGCCCAGAGTTACGAACCCCAAAATAACATTCCCTCTGCAGGGTGAGAATCTTGAGCGTGTTAAAGAACTTGAGAGAAAAAGCATTGAGGAGATCAAGAAGGCTATTGAAGAGAACCCCGACGATATTGCGGCATTCATCATGGAGCCCATCCAGGGCGAGGGTGGTGACAATCATTTCAGGAAGGAGTACATACAGGAAGTTCAGCGCATCTGTCGCGAGAACGATATTATGTTCATAATGGATGAGGTTCAGAGCGGTGTGGGTATAACAGGTAAATGGTGGGCCCACGAACACTTTGATGTTCAGCCAGACATAATGTCTTTCGGCAAAAAGATGCAGGTCTGCGGTATAATGGTGGGCGAAAAGGTTGACGAAGTTGAGGACAATGTTTTCCATGTGCCCAGCAGAATAAACTCCACCTGGGGTGGCAACATAGTGGATATGGTACGGGCGACGAGGATTCTGGAGATTATAAAGGAGGATAAACTGGTAGAAAACGCTGCAAACATGGGTGTTGTGTTGATGAAAACGCTGCACGAGCTGGAAGAGAAGTACCCTGAAAAGGTGAACAATGTGAGAGGCCTTGGCCTTATGGATGCCTTTGATCTGGCCAACACGGAGATGAGAGATAAATTCTACAATGAAGCGTACAAAAACGGACTGCTTGTGCTGAAATGCGGAGAAAAGGGAATACGCTTCAGACCACCGCTCATAGTTGAGGAAGAGCACATCAACATAGCTGCGGAGATTATGGATAAGATCCTCGCAACTCTCTAAATA
>WAOZ01000155.1 GCA_015520975.1 DHVE2 group archaeon
ACGTATCATTTCTTTTATGAATTCCATCACATACAGCGTTCTCAGAAGCATATACGCGCCGTCCAGTTTCTTAGCGCTGCGTGTTATTTTTGCATCACCATATTTCCACACACCGAGTTTCGGGTTGAAAACGATATTGTTCTTTCTCCTCGCAGCGAGATGCATCTTCGGAATCTCGCCGTTTGCGAGATCTGTGTAAATTTCCTCCGCGATGGTGTACAGCTTTTTCAGGGCATCTTCACTGCTCATTGCACCACCTCCTCTATGGTGTCTTCAGGTAAATCCTCCTCCTGCTCATCATTTTCCTCGTCATTTTCCTCCTCAATAATTTCGCCGAGTTTTATGTTCCAGTCTCCCGGCAGGGGTTCGGCACCCACAACTATTCCGGGATTTATGCCGTCTATGTAGTAATTCGTTTCGCCGTATTTATCAATATCTTCGAGTATGAAGTAATGGTGCGCGTACGATACCGGTTCTATGTCTATGTCCCATTTCACATAATCTTCTTCCGCGATGCCATCCGTCTCTTTCAGTGTTCCGGCGGTGTAATCCCCGTACAGCACGAATTTCTGCGGTTTTGATGTGAAGTTTGCGACACGGACTTTCACTTTGATCTCTCTATCACCGACGCGCTCCGTCTCCTCGTCTATCCATACGACATTCATTATTTTCGATATAACGGGTTCAAGCGGTGGTACGGGTTTCTCAACGATCTCCGCACTCTTTCTCGCTATTTCGGGCAGGATTTTGTTCACGAGGAAGAATTTCTCGCTGAGTTTGCTCTTTCGTTCCTTTTTCACACGGTATATTCGCAGCTGCCTGCCAAGCGCTTTTAACGCGAGTTCAATTTCTTCGCGTATTTCGGGTACATCTGCTATTGCCTCTTTTGCTTCCGAGGTGAAAGGTACGCGCGTTGATGCGACATGCACTATTATTATTGCGGGTCCGACAGGTATGCCCTGCCCACCTCTCTGCTCCAGCCCATATCTTCGCCAGTCCACGGAGCTTACAGCTTTTGTGATGCAGCATGCGCCTTGCTGATACAGGAGAGGCACTCTGTTTGCGAATCTCAGTATTCTAACGGGCTGATCCTTCGGGAGTTCACCGCCATACACGAGCCCGGCTTCAACGACGAAGGGATTGCCCCCGTACACTTTAGGTGCACGCGTAACAGGCTGCGCGTAAAAATTAGGTCTCAAAGATCCGAGAACATTTTTCAGGCCTTTTTTTATCAGCGTCTCTCCAATCGGAGATAAGCAATCCGTGGGCGGGGCCATCAATTTCACCTTGCTGAACGCTTCTAGTAATCTCTTTGCCTCTGCAATTGTGATGTCCTGAGGTCGCATATCTCCGTACAAATACGCCTTTTTGCATATTTCTTCGGCGATTTTCGGGCTTATACGGCTGAATTCTGTGGTTAGAAATGATGTGAGCCGATACGCTTTCGTGCTTCTTGCCATGTTGATGAGTTCGCCCAGTTCGATGCCATGAGGATGGGGCTTGATCTCGCGCGTTGGCGGCGGAAGTTTATCAGATGCCCTTTTGAATACTGTTTTTCGGCCATCGGGCTCAATGAAGGTTATCTGCGCGTGGGGATTGACTATGGCAGTCTGTTGCAAATACTCGAACACGCTCTGTTTTCCACGGACATACCTGCCTCTCAAAACAACCTCTATTCTGGTTCCGTGCGGGCGATCCCAGATTATCGGAGTCTCCTTTATCACTCTGGGCTCATTTTTCTTGGTGTTTATGGTGAGAATAATTTCGTATGCCACATCCTCGTCGCTTATTTTTGAGATTATTCGTGCGGGTTTTCCAGTGGTGAGCTGCCCGTACAGAACCACGGCGCTGATGCCTATACCCTGCTGCCCCCTGCTCTGCCGTATAGCATGGAATCTTGAGCCGTATAGCAGTTTGCCGAAAACAAGCGGAATGTTTTTCCGCACGATTCCCGGGCCGTTGTCTTCAACGATGATTCGGTATTCGTCCTTTCCCTCGTGCCTTATTTCCACGAATATATCCGGTAATATCTGCGCTTCTTCGCATGCGTCCAGTGAATTATCCACCGCTTCCTTGACGCTCACCACGAGAGCCTTCGTCAGAGAATCAAATCCCAGAATCTGCTTGTTCTTTTCGAAGAACTCTGCAACGCTAATCTCTCTCTGTTTCCTTGCCATACGATGGGCAACGCCCATTTTTTATCCCTCTACGATTTCTTTCTTCGCCGTCTCATAAATTCTTTGACTTTTTCTATGGTTTCTGTGCTCAAAATATGTTCCATCTCGCATGCATCTCTATCGGCGGTTTCCTCGCTCACACCTATGTAAAGAAGAAGCTCTTTGAGCGCGAGATGTCGCTCCTCGAGCCTTTCCGCGATTTCCAGTCCTATTTCAGTTAAATCCACAAGTCTGTATTTTTCGTAGTGAATGAACCCTTTTCGAGCGAGTTTTTGCAACATCTCCGTCACGCTGG